>JBDSAN010000022.1:0-16742 GCA_039922115.1 Jatrophihabitantaceae bacterium | reverse complement strand
CGTCCGAGCCGGGGCAGCCGGTTGGTCATGGCGTCAGGCATGGCCGGAGCCGGACTGATCAGCCAGCGGCCAGTGACTCGCCAGCCGGCATGCCGTCCGTTCTGGCCAGCATCGTGCCGGTCGTCCCCGCAGCGGCTGTCACGCCAGCGGCGGCTGCGCAGGCCATCCCGCCTGCCGGGGGAGCGCAGCCTGCCGAGGGCGCGCTGCCTGCTGGCTCAGCGCTACCGGCTGCCGCTGCGTCCGCGAGCTCACCTGCCATTGCAAACGCGTCCCAGCTGGCAGCCTCGGCCGGCCAGCTCACCCCGACTGCACCGGTCGGTGCCGAGCACACGTTGCCGGCCGCGGCAGGCAACCTCGCGACTGCCTCTCCCGTCGAGCTACCGGTGATCAACCCGGCCTGGTCCCAGCCAGCGCTGGGCAAGGTCGTGGCAGGCACCATCGGCCCGTCGGAGTCCAACCCGCTGACCGCAGGCCCGCTCTCGCTGCCGGACGGTTCGCTCGGCACGGCCAGCCGGCCGGATGGCCAACCCGGCTCAGCCGGTGGCCAGCACCAGGGCGGATCGAGTCATTCTGGCAGCGCCAGCAAGCCAAGCTTCTCGATCGAGGTGCCGGCCCAGGCGCCGGTAGCGTTGCCGACCGGATCGGCCGTTGCCACCGCTACCCCAACCACCAACCCGGTCGGGCTGCCGATGGTCACCCAGCAGCCGGCCACCGCGCCGGTCAGCGCACCTGCCGCAGCCAGCGCTACCCCGGCCGGGACGAGTCCGGCGCTGCCGCAACCGATCACCCACCAGCTGGCCGGGCCGGTCATGAACCTGCGTGCCGCCGGCGACGGCAGCCATCAGCTCACCATCGCCTTGCACCCGCTCGACCTCGGCCCGGTCAACGTGCACGTCCGGATCGTGGGCGACTCGATGGCGATCCAGCTGGTCAGCTCGAACGAGGGCGCGCACCAGGCGATGCGCGATGCGCTACCGCAGTTGCGTCACGAACTGCAGTCAGCTGGCCTGTCCAGCGTTGACCTGTCGCTGGATTTCAGCGGCTCCGACGGCTCGAACGGCTCCGGCAGCCTTGCCGAGCAGGCAAGTCAGCGGCCTGGTACCGCCGCCGGTTCTGGCCAGCCAGCCGATCCGATACTACCAGCTAGGCACGATCGACCGGTTTCGCAAGGCGATTCCGGACTGGACAGATGGCTGTGAACGCCACCAAGGAGGACCGCAGATGACCGCACCGATCTCGCCGACCGGAGCCACCGTGAGCCCGATCGCATCGATGAGTTCGGGCTCAGCCGACAACACCCAGTTGAGCTCGAAGGCCTTTCTGCAACTGCTGGTTGCTCAGCTGCAGTACCAGGACCCGAGTAAGCCGGTGGATACCTCCTCGTTCATGAACGAGACCGCCACCCTCACCCAGGTGCAGTCGATGGAGGCCAGCGCCCAGGTGAGCACCGAGATGCTCAGCGCGCAACGAGCCCAGACCGCGAGCAGCCTGGTCGGGCACACGGTGTCCTACCAGGCTGCCGATGGCAGCACCAAGACCGGCCTGGTCACCGCGGCCACCATCTCTACCCCCAACCCGACCCTCAAGATCGGTGGTGCCGACGTCGACCTCAGCCAGATTCAGCAGGTCCTGTCCGCGGCCAGCACTACCGCCTGATCCACGCTTCCAGCTTCGTCCCCACCACCCCATAGGAGAATCCCCCATGCTTCGCTCCCTGTTCACCGGCATCTCGGGCCTGCGGGCCCACCAGCAGATGCTCGATGTCACGTCCAACAACATCGCCAACGTCAACACCGTCGGCTACAAGAGCGCCTCCACCGTCTTCGAGGACACCCTGAGCCAGACCATCGCCGGCGGCGGCGCGGCGACCGCCACCCAGGGTGGCACCAACCCGGAGCAGGTCGGGTTGGGCGTCCAGTTGGCGGGTACGTCCACCAACTTCGCGCAGGGCTCCAACCAGTACACCGGACGGACCAGCGACCTGCTGATCAACGGTGACGGGTTCTTCGTGATGAGCAATGGTGGCCAGCAGACCTTCACCCGGGCCGGCTCGTTCTCCCTGGACGCGGTCGGGCACCTGGTCGCGCCGGACGGCTCGAAGGTGCAGAGCGCGGCCGGTGGCGACCTGGACCTGTCCGCGCTCAACAGCGGTACCTACGTGTCCTGGAGCATCTCGTCCTCGGGCGTGGTGAACGCGGTCGACACGGCCGGCGCGACCACGCCGCTTGGCACTATCGCGATCGCCACCTTCGCCAACCCGGGTGGCCTGACCAAGGTCGGCGACTCCCAGTTCGAGGCGACTCCGAACTCCGGCGCGGCCCAGATCGGTGCCGCCAAGACCGGTGGTCGAGGCTCGCTGACCGCTGGCTACCTAGAGATGTCCAACGTGGATCTGGCCTCCGAGCTGACCAACCTGATCATCTCCGAGCGTGGTTTCCAGGCGAACTCCCGGGTGATCACCACCTCCGACGAGGTGCTGCAGAGCCTGATCAGCCTCAAGCAGTAGCGACCGACCGACGATCCCGGAACCGGCCTGCTCGCCGGTTGCGGGATCGTCGCATGTTCGGGGGAGCCAGGTCCGATCTGGCCGTTGTGTGCCCGCTCAGAAACACAGCGCAACTGCCGATAAGTAAGCCGAAGGAAGATCCACGGACGGGTCTTTCTAGACACCTGGATGGATCCGATGATACTGCTGCGCCGTTTGGGCGGACCGTTGTTCACCCTCAACCCGGACCTGATCGAGCGGGCTGAGGCCACTCCCGACACTGTCGTGACGTTGATCGGCGGCAACAAGTACGTGGTGTGCGAGTCCCTCGACGAGCTCGTCGAGCTGATCCGCGACTACCGGGCCAGGATCATCGCCGCCGCCGAAGCCATGATGCTCGACAACAGCCTCACCCCGGACACCAGCCCGCACCACCTTCGGGTGCTCTCCTCAGCGGTGTCGCCAAGCCAGCCGGTTGTGCCGCTGCGCAGGACCGATTCCTGATGGACCCGTCCCTGGTCATCGGCGTGGTGCTGGCGCTGGTGGCGATCGTCGGCTCGGTCACCATGGAGGGTGGCAACATCGCCGGCATCCTGTTGCCGGCACCGATGCTGCTGGTCTTCGGTGGCACGATCGGCGCCGCGGTCGCCGGCGGCATCCTGCGCGATGCCAAGTCGCTGCCGAGGGAAATGATCCGCGCCTTCAAGTCCAAGACGCCGACCCCGGACGTCGCCGTCGAGACCCTGGTCCGGCTGGCCGGCAAGGCCCGCCGCGAAGGTTTGCTGGCGCTGGAATCCGAAGCTGCCGACATCGACGATGAGTTCCTGCGCCGGGGCCTGCAACTGGCGATCGATGGAACCGAAGCCGAAGAGGTCGCGATCATCCTGTCCACCGAGGTGGACACCAAGCGCGCCACCGACAAGGCAGCGGCGAAGCTGTTTTCCGACATGGGCGGTTACGCGCCGACCATCGGCATCATCGGTACCGTGCTCGGCCTGGTCAAGGTGCTCGGGCACCTCGGATCGCCGACCGAGCTGGGTGCCGAGATCGCCAGCGCGTTCGTGGCAACCCTGTGGGGCGTGATGAGCGCGAACGTGTTCTGGCTGCCGCTGGCAAGCCGGCTCAAGCGGGTGAGCGAGACCGAGTGCGAGCAGATGGAACTGATCATCGAGGGCATCCTGGCGATCCAGGCCGGCTCGAACCCGCGCCTGATCGAGCAGAAGCTGCAGAGCTTGCTGCCGCCAGGGGTCAAGCAGGCCGACAAGGACGCGGCCTGATGTGCGGGCAACCGGGCGGTCGGCGATGAGCACGGCCCGCGGCCCGCGCGGACGCGGACGCGGCAGGAAGCAGCACGAGGAGGAGCACGTCAATCACGAGCGGTGGATGGTCACCTACGCCGACATGCTGACCCTGCTGCTGGTGCTGTTCATCGTGCTGTACGCGATCTCATCAGTGAACATCGACAAGTTCTCCCAGCTGAAGGCCAGCCTGTCCACCGCGTTCGGCAACGGCACCGGAGCCGGCCAGTCGCCGGTGCTCAGCGGTGGCAGCGGACCAGTGGACGGTAGCTCGGTGGTCCAGCAGCAGAAGAGCGTTTCGGCAAGCTCGATAAACCAATCGGCCAGCAGCACGCTGAAGGTCGCCTCGAAGGCCGACGCGGCCGCGGCCCAGCAGGAGATCGACCAGTTCAGCAAGATCGAGCGGGCGATCAAGTCATCGCTGCATCGCAGCGGCCTGGACGGGACCGCGGCCTTCAGCATCGACGAGCGGGGCCTGGTGGTCACCCTGATCACCGACGACCTGGTTTTCTCCGGCAACAGCGCGGTGCTCGAGCCCAAGGGTCAGCTCATCATGTCGGCTGTCGCGCCGGCCTTGCTGCACATCGACAACCAGCTGCAGGTGGACGGGCACACCAACCAGCAGAACGTCTCGACCGCGCCGTACCCGAGCGGCTGGGAGCTGTCCTCGGCGCGGGCCTCGGCGGTCGTCCGATTCCTCATCTCGGCCGGCCAGATCTCGCCGAGCCGGCTCAGCGCGGTGGGCTACAGCGACCAGCGGCCGTTGCTGCCGGCCAGCGATCCGCGCTCGATCACCCGCAACCGAAGGGTGGACATAGTGGTCCTGTCCAAACTTCCGGCATCGGCTCGTGGCGCGCTGGTCGCGCTCGGAGCGACGGTGCCTGCCGCGGCCGACGGAGGCTGAGTGAACCGCATCGAGATCTACCACTGGACTTGGATAGTTGACGGGAGGACGAAATGGCGCTCGGAACGAAAGACCGACCAGAACGAATCGCAAGCAACCTCGGAAGCCAAGCAGTAAAGGGACCCGGTGCCAAGACGGGGGCATCGGGCTCCGATCCAGAGGTCAAGGGCAAGGGCAAGTCGATGAAGCTGAAGATCATCATCGGCGTGCTGGTGCTGCTTGTCGCCGGTGGCGCGGCGAAGTTCACGGTGCTCGCGCCGGCCAAGAAGCCGGCCAACGCAGCGGCGGTCAAGCCGGTGCCAGGCCCGGTGATCCAGCTGTCGGAGATGACCCTGAACCTGACCAACGGTCAGTACCTGCGGGTGAAGCTCTCATTGCAGACCATCAAGGGCAGCAAGCCGATCACCGACACCGACGCGGCCACTCAAGCGGTGATCGATGTCTACAGCAACCGGGCGCCGGCCGAGCTGACCGGCGACGCGGCACGGACCAAGGCCAAGGCAGCGCTGCTGGTCGAGCTCAAGAAGGAGTACCCGAAGCAGATCATGGATGCGACCTACACCGAATTCGTCATGACCAGCTGAGTACCGCCCCCGGAATCGTCCGGGGGCAACAGCGCTCAGGTCGGCCCGGTATTGGCCGAACAGTGTCCATGTGGCATCCAAATCATCGGCTTCGCTAGCGCCCGTGCGTACCCTGCCGCGGCGTGCCGACGGCGAGGACGAGTCCGGCGTCCTCGCCTACGACTTCAGGCGTCCCACCAAGCTCTCGCGCGACCACGTTCGGGCGTTGCAGATGAGCTATGAGACCTATGCCCGCCGGGTTACCACCCAGCTCACCAGTGGCCTGCGCCAGCTGTGCCAGGTCAGCCTGGTCGCGATCGAGCACCAGAGCTATGAGGAGTACATCGCCGGCCTGGAGCAGACCACCATCATCTCGGTGCTGGACATGGGCCCGATTCCTGGCACCGCGCTGTTCGAGTTCTCGGTGCCGACCGCGCTGGCCTGCGTGGACTACCTGCTCGGCGGTCCCGGCGGCGAGCAACCGGTGCGGCAACTCACCGATCTGGAAACCGGCTTGCTGCGCGGCTTGATCGACCAGATGCTGTCGGTGCTGCGCTACGCGCTGGCGCCGACCATCGGTGCCGAGCCGGTGTTGCGCACGATCGAGTTCAACCCGCAGTTCGTGCAGGCTGCCGGTGCCAGCGATGGCGTCATCGTCGGCTCGTTCCAGATGCGGGTCGGCAACCAAACCTGCGTGTCCACCCTGTGCATCCCCTTCGGTGCGCTGCTGCCCCGGTTGCAGGTCGCCAACGACCACCGGCCGCAGACGGCAGCCGAGCGGGTCACCGCCGAGCAGAACGCGACGCAGTTGCGCAGCGCGCTCGGTGGCGTTCCGGTCGAGGTGGTGTTGGCCTTCCAGCCGATCCAGTTGACCCCGGACCAGATCGTGCAGATCGAGCCAGGTGACGTGATCAGCCTCAAGCATCGAGTGACCACACCGCTCACCGTCGAGTCGGGCGGCATCGTGTTCGCCCACGCGCTCGCCGGCCGCCAGGGCAGCCGGCTGGCTGGTCTAGTCGTCGGCAATGACAGGGAGAACACCAAGTGACCGAAACCATTTCGCAGAACGCGCTGGCCCGGCAGGCTGCCGAGGCCGCGCTGGCCAACCTGCCGATCTCGGACCCGCTGCTGGTCGGCGAGCCCACCAACGAACTGGCGGAGTTGGACTTCGACGGAGTCGCGGTCACCGCCCGGTTCAGTGGAACCCACAGCGGCGAGGTGCTGATCGCGGTCGAGCGGGCGCTGGCCGACGCGCTGCGAAACTCCCCGCTCGGCGCGCTGGACGTCGCCGCGGCGCTGGCTCCGGCGCTGGCCGCGGCGGCCGGCACCACCGGCACCGCGATGGCCGGTCCGGGCACTGCCCTGGAGCCGAGCGCTGCATTGGAAGCCTTGCTCGCCAAGCCGGACGCGCTGGTGGTGCCGCTGCTGCACGAGGGCAAGGTGCGCGCGCTGATCGGCTTGGTGGTCGCGGTCGAGGCAGCCGCGGCTCCATTGCACAACACGCCGAACTACCCGACCGCCGCGGAGTTGCGGGCCAGTGCCGCGCAGCAGCCGCCGGCCACCAAGGCGCTGTTCCGGCGCGGACTCGACCTGTTGCGCGACGTGAACATGGACGTGACCGCGCAGATCGGCAGCACCCGCATGACGATCAGCGAACTGCTCGCCCTGCACGAGGGTGCGGTGGTCGAGCTGGATCGGGCTGCCGGCGCCCCGGCCGACCTGCTGGTCAACGGCCACCTGATCGCGCGCGGCGAGGTGGTCGTGATCGATGAGAACTTCGCCTTGCGCATCACCGAGATCATCAGCGACGAGATGGCTCCGCATTCATCGTGAACACGATCGCAATCATCGGTCGGATGCTGCTGGCACTGGTCGTCGTACTGGGCATCATGTGGTGCCTGGCGCGGTGGGCTCGCAAGCCGCTCGGCGTCGGCAAGGCCGACCGGGTGATGGCAGTGCTGGCCCGCCAGCAGCTGAGCCGGACCTCGTCGGTGGCGGTGCTGCGGGTGATGGATCGGGCGCTGGTGTTAGGCGTTACCGAGAACGGCATCCGGCTGCTGACCGAGACCGAGCTGGCACCGATCGAGGACGCGCTGGTGGTAGAGAGCGCACCGCCGCGGGCCTGGTCCCGGATGCGACCGGCCCCGCTGGAACTGGCCTCCGGCATGGATAGCGAGCCAGACCAGGACGAGTTGCTGGCTGTCGGCGCTGACCGTCCGGTGCCTGCTGAGCGTCCGGCGACTGCCGAGCGTCCTGCTTCTGCTGGTCGGATCGCGCAGGCCGGCCGGGGCAAGCTGGACGGTTCGGTGCTGTCGCCGAACACCTGGCGCCAGCTACTCAGCGCGGCCCGGGAACTGACGGTTCGACGATGAGGATGTTGCGAGGCCGGCTGCTCCGGCTCGGCGTGCTGGCGATCAGCCTGTTCGTGCTCGCCGTGTTGAGCGGCGGCACGGCTGAGGCCAGCCCGCGGCCGGAGCTGGCTACCGGTTCGGTCAGCGCCTTGGCCGCGCCGCACGCGCTGGCCAGGACTGGCTTGCCGATCCTGGCTCCGGTCGGGCCGAGCGCTCCGGTCGGCCCGAAGGATCCCAGCGGCACCATCGGGGTGAACCTCTCGCCGAAGCCGAGCCAGTCGGTGAGCATCCTGCTGCTGCTGACGCTGCTGTCGGTCGCGCCGTCCATCCTGCTGCTGATGACCAGCTTCACCAAGATCTTCGTGGTGCTCGGCCTGACCCGCAACGCGCTCGGCCTGAACGGCGTGCCGCCGAACCAGGTGCTGGCCGGGCTGTCGCTGTTCCTGTCGATGTTCGTGATGAGTCCGGTGCTCAAGGCGGTGAACTCCCAAGGCGTCCAGCCCTACCTGCACGGCACCAAGTCCCAGGCGCTGGCGTTCAAGGACGGGATTGCGCCGATCCGGACGTTCATGCTGCAGCACACTCGCAGCGAGGAGATCGCGCTGATGCTGCGGGCCGGTCACCTGCCCAACCCGCCGACGCCGGACAAGCTCGAGCTGACCACGCTGATCCCGGCGTTCGTGCTGTCCGAACTGCGCTCGGCGATGATCATCGGCTTCGTGGTCTACATCCCGTTCCTGATCATCGACATGGTCGTCTCGTCCTCGCTGATGTCGCTGGGCATGATGATGCTGCCGCCGGTGTCGGTGTCGTTGCCCTTCAAACTGCTGCTATTCGTGCTGGTGGACGGCTGGGGCCTGATCATCAACTCGCTGATCACCAGCTATCACACCTAGCTGCGTTGCCCGCCGTCCCGTCGATATCGAACCGATGAAAGAGCTGAAGCGATGACTGACACCCAGATCGTGCACCTCGGTCTGCAGGCGATGCTGATCGCTTTCGAGCTCGCGGCACCGACCCTGCTGACCGCGCTGCTGATCGGCTTCGCCGTGTCGCTGTTCCAGTCGGCCACCCAGATTCAGGAATTCACCCTGTCCTTCGTGCCAAAGGCGATCGGGGTCGGGTTAGCGTTGCTGCTGTCCGGCAGCTGGATGATGCACTCGATGGTCACCTTCACCCAGCAGCTGTTCGATCAGATCCCCAGCCTGATCAGCTCCTGACCAGGCGACGGCATAAGGGCATTCGGCCATGACGTTGCAGATCGGCACCGCGAACCTGGTGGCCTTCCTGCTGTGCGCGCTGCGAATCGCGGCCTGGTTGGAGGTCGCGCCACCGTTCGCTACCGCCGGCACGCCACGCACCGTCCGGGTGATGCTCGCGGCCGCGATTGGGCTTGCGGTGTCGAGCAATACCGTCGCGCACGCGCCATCGGCGGAGTTCGGGCCGCTGATCAGCAGCGCGGTGGTGCAGCTGTTCATCGGAGCCTCGCTGGGCTTTCTGACCCGGCTGCTGTTCGCCGCGGTCGAATCGGCCGGCTCGCTGATCGACCTGGCCGGCGGCTTTTCACTCGCCTTCGCCTACGATCCGCTGTCACGCACCACCACCTCGGTATTCGGCCGTTTCTACGGGGTGATGGCAACCACGCTGATCTTTGCCACCAACGCTCACCTGGTGATCCTGCAGGGCTTCCTGCGGACCTTCAGCACGATCCCGCTGGACGGAACGATGTCGATGTCGCACCTGGATCAGACCCTGGTGCACGGGATGACCGGGATGTTCGTGGCGGCCCTGCAGATCGCGGCCCCGCTGATCGCGGTGCTGTTCCTGGCTGATGTGGCGCTGGGCCTGCTCAGCCGGATCTCGCCGCAGCTGAACGTGTTCCAGGTGAGCTTTCCGCTCAAGATCATGCTGACCCTCGGCCTGGTCGGCACCGGCTTCGCGACAATGCCCCGGATCATCACCGAGCTCGGTAATTCGGCAGCCTCGCTGATGATGGGCACCTGATGTCGGGTTCGTCGGGGGAGAAGACCGAAAAGGCGACTCCACGCAAGATCAAGAAGGCCCGCCACGAGGGCCAGATCGGGCACTCGCCCGAGCTCGGCTCCTGGCTTGGCGTGCTCGCGGCCAGCTTCGTGCTGCCCGGCGTGGCCAAATCTTTGATGAGCATCGCCCAGACCTGCCTGATCGAGGTCGGCGTCACGATCCAGGACCCGGATACCGGCCGCGCCCTGGCGATGACCCGCAGCGCGATGACCCACGCGGTGCTGGCGACCGCGCCGCTGGCCCTGCTGGTGCTGTTCACCGCCATCGCTTCGGCCGGTGGTCAGGGCGGAATCTGGATCGCCCCGAAGCTGCTCAAGCCCAAGGTCGACCGGCTGAACCCGCTGAAGGGCATCAAGCGGATGTTCGGCGCGCACGGCGCCTGGAACCTGGTCAAGTCGCTGGCCAAGCTTGCGGTGCTGGCGACGGTGACCTACCTGTCGGTCAAGCAACTGGTGCCGACCCTGATGGCATCTGGCTCGTTACCGTTGTCGGCCGTCCTGTCGTCGGCGACCTCGGCGGCGCTGCGGCTGATCCGGCTTGGTGCGGCGGCCGGCCTGATGATGGCGATTGCCGACATCGTGGTGGTCCGCCGGCGCAACAACAAGCAGTTGAAGATGACCAAGCATGAAATCAAGGAGGAATTCAAGAGCAGCGAGGGCGATCCGTTGCTGCGTGGGGCGTTGCGCTCGCGCGCGCTGGCGATCAGCCGGAACCGGATGATGGCTGACGTGCCAACCGCCGACGTGGTGATCGTCAACCCGACCCACGTGGCCGTTGCGCTCAAGTACGATCCGGCCAAGGGCGCGCCTAGGGTGGTAGCCAAGGGTGCTGACCACATCGCCGCCCGGATCCGTGAGCTTGCTGACCAGCACCGAATCCCGATGGTGTCTGACATTCCCCTTGCCCGGACGCTATATTCGACCTGCGACATCGGCCACGAGATTCCGGCTGATCTGTATCAGGGTGTCGCCACCGTGCTCGCTTTCGTGATGCGCCTCAAGCGCAAGGGATCGGCGGCCGGCCTGCATCGGCTGCAGCGCGCCTAGCCCTGATCAGTCGAGCCCGTTCAGCACGCTGCGGCTCGATGCGCTGTCCACAGCAGGAATGCTTATCCACAGATTCGGAATCTGGTTCGATCGGGCCGGCATCGTCCGGATAATCGAATACATGATCGAAGGTGAAGCGTCGCGAGGCGGCCCAGGCGCTGCCCTGTCGCTACTCACTGCTGGCATTGACTTGCTGCAATCCCTGCAACGGTCCGGCCTGAGCGAGGACGACCTGCGCGCGACCTTACGGGCCGTAGAACAGCAGCAGCACCGGCTGTACTCGGCGAAGGTTCAGCTGTTGGCCGAGATCGCCGAACGCAATGTTGCCGGCCGACTCGGACTGCGCGGTTTGCCCAGTCTCATCCTGGCTGATCTGCGCTGCACCTACCGTACGGCCAAGGACCTCGCTCGCGCCGTCGATCGGTTCGGCTCGCGTCGTGCGCTCACCGGCGAGCCGCTTGAGCCTCGGTTTCCTACCGTGTCGCAGGCGCTTGCCGATGGACGGCTCAGCGCCCAACATGCTGACGTGATCGCGGCGGCGATCGAAGCGCTGCCCACAGCTGTTCGGGCCGAGCACGCTGGCGAGGTAGCGGCGGCCTTGGTTGAGCTCGCAGCTGAGCGAGATCCGGCAGCCGTGCAGTTGCTCGGGCAGCGGATCGTCGCGCACCTGAATCCGGACGGCCCTGCACCAGATGACAGGCAGCAGCAATCGCGCCGCCGTGTGCACCTCAACCGTCGAGGCGATTCCAGCGGCGAGTTGGCAGGCGATCTCACGGCATCGTGCCAGGCCGTCTGGGAGGCGGTGCTGACTCCGTTGGCTGCGAAGCGGCCGGCAGACGCGCTCGGGCAGGACGTTCGAACCCAGGCCCAGCGCATGCATGATGCCTTCGAGACGGCCGGTCGGATGCTGCTGGCCACCGGCGATCTGCCTGCAAAGGCTGGCGTTTCCAGCGCCGTGGTGCTCACCCTGAGCTTGACCGATCTCGAGAGGCGAGCGGGTGCGGCCACGACGCACCATGGCGGCAAGCTGAGCATCGCCGAGGCGCTGCGGCTTGCCGCTGATGGCGACTTCATTCCGGCCGTGCTGGACGATGCGGGTGGCGTCCTCAGTTACGGTCGGCGACGACGGCTGGCCAGCCGCGGTCAGCGGCACGCGCTGTTCGCCCGCGATCGAGGCTGCACCTTTCCCGATTGCGCAAGGCCGGCCGCCCGGTCAGAAGTGCACCACATCAACGAGTGGACGCGCGGCGGTCGGACCGACGTCCAGGCGATGGCGATTGCCTGTGGCTACCACAACAACGAGGCACCCAAGCAGGGATGGCAAACGATCATGCTCGGCGGGGTGCCGCACTGGAAGCCACCACCCTGGCGGGATCCGGATCAGGTGCCGATCAGGAACTACCTGCACCACCCCGAGCTGCTCAACAGGCCGGACTGAGCGGCAGCGACGACCGCTGGCCGAGCGACGAGCGCTGGTCGAACGGGCGGACGGTCGAAGGGCAGAAGTCAGCGGCCGAGCACCGTGGCCACGTCCAGGTCGCGGAGTTGGTCGATGCACCAGCGGAAGTGCCCGTCGGACAGGTCACAGCCGTAGGGGGTTAGCGGCGGTTCTCCCGGCGAATGACGAACGGCCGGAACGGAATGCCGGTGCCGCCACACAACTCGCCGTCACGGCGCTGAAAATGCAACGGATCGGACCGGTCAGCGGGGATGAACGTCTGCCCGCACCGGTTGCAGCAGATTTCCGGTAGCTCGGGGGCGTCCCGGCGATCGGCCTTTGACATCAGAACTCCTTACCCGGGGTCATCGATGTCCCATCGGCGCGGTTGGCTCGGGCCTTAGCGCCCGCGCCGGTCGATCGGCGCAGGCGAACCGCTCAGGTGCGACGCCCCCACGCCGATATGTCCAATTGCCAGGACGGCGACAAGCCGCGGACCACGGACCGGTCCGCACCGCAGGACCCAGAGACCTTGTCGCCGCGATGGAGTGTTGTGAATCCGAAACGAATGAGCCAGCTGGCAGTGCCGGTCGGCGTGGTCGCCATCATCTTGATGATGGTCGTGCCCGTCCCGAGTTCGATTCTGGATTTCCTGATCGCCATCAACATCACCGGCGCGCTGCTGATCGTCCTGGTCAGCATGTACGTCGAGCGCCCACTGGACTTCTCCAGCTTCCCGTCCCTGCTGCTGGTCGCCACCCTGTTCCGGCTCGCGCTCAACATCTCAGCGACCCGCCAGGTGCTCGGCAAGGGCTACGCCGGTCAGGTGATCAACGCCTTCGGCCATTTCGTGATCGGTGGCTCGCTGATCATCGGGCTGGTCATCTTCATGATCCTGCTGATCATCCAGTTCGTCGTCATTACCAACGGCGCCGGCCGGGTCGCTGAGGTCGGTGCCCGGTTCACCCTGGATGCGATGCCCGGCAAGCAGATGGCCATCGACGCCGACCTGAACTCCGGCACCATCGACGAGGCAGAGGCCCGCCGGCGCCGGATCGAGGTCGCCTCGGAGGCTGACTTCTACGGCTCGATGGACGGTGCCTCGAAGTTCGTGAAGGGCGATGCGATCGCCGCGATCGTGATCACCGTGATCAACCTGGTCGGCGGGATCGCGATCGGGGTGCTGTCGCATCACCTGTCGGTCGGCAGCGCGATCAGCAAGTACAGCCTGCTCAGCGTCGGCGACGGCCTGGTATCCCAGATTCCGGCCCTGCTGTTGTCAGTCGCGACCGGCCTGATCGTCACCCGGGCCGGCGGTTCCAGCGACCTGGGCACGGTGGTCGCCGCGCAACTGTCCGGCCAGAAGAAGGCGCTGCAGATCGCCGGCGGCGCCGCGCTGGCGCTGTGCCTGGTGCCAGGCCTGCCGAAGCTGCCGTTCCTGCTGGTGGGTGGCGGCTTGCTGTTCATCGCCCAGCGGATGGCCGCGATCGCCAAGGCCGAGGGACTGGCCGAGGCCAAGCCGGCAACCGCCAGCGAACCGGTGCTCGACAGTGCCGAGGCGATCCTGGGTGACCTGGCCGTGGACGCGCTGGAACTGGCGCTGTCCTCGGACATGATCTCCCTCGTCGACGGCGGCGGTGCCGACCTGCTGGATCGGGTTCGCGCGCTGCGCCGCAAGCTGGCCATGGAACTAGGCCTGGTGATGCCGCCGGTGCGGACCCGTGACAACTTCGATCTGCCCGCGGCGACCTACGCGATCCGCGTCAACGGGGTCGAGGTGGCGCGCGGCAAGGCACCGGCCGGCACCGTGCTTGCCCTCGGCGACGGGCTGGAAAACCTGCCCGGGATGACCGGTGTCGAACCGGTTTTCGGCCTACCCGGCAAGTGGATCGCGCTCGAACTACGCGGCCAGGCCGAACTGCTCGGCGCCACCGTGGTGGACCGGTCCTCAGTCATCATCACCCACCTGTCCGAGATCGTGCGTACCCATGCCAGCCGGCTGCTCGGCCGGGAGGAGGTGTCGGCACTCACCCAGTCGCTCAAGCGCACGCACCCGGTGGTGGTCGAGGACCTCACGCCAGCGATCCTCAGCCTGGGCGAGATCCAGCGAGTGCTGCACGCGCTGCTGGACGAGGGCGTCTCGATCCGCGATCTGGTACGCATCTTCGAAGCATTGTCGCTGGCAGCCAAAGCCGGCACCGAACCGGACCGGCTGGTCGAAGCGGCCCGGCTCGCGCTCTCGCCAGGGATCACCGCATCGCACACCGTCGATGGCACGCTGTCGGTGATCACGCTGGAACCGCGGATGCAGCAGAGCCTGCTGGAATCGGTCCGGCCCGCCGAGACCGGGGTTCAGCTGCTGCCCAGCCCGGAGCTGGCCGAGGGACTGGTCACCGGAACCGCTCGGCAATATCAGGCAATTATCGAACGAGGCATTCGACCGGTACTGGTCTGCGCGCCGCAGATCAGGCTTCCGCTGCGCAGGCTGATCGCGACAACCGTGCCCGACCTGCCAGTGCTGTCCTACTCGGAGGTCTCCACCAATGCCACCGTCGTCGACACCGTGGGGGTGATCTCGGATGCCAGAACCGTTGGTGTGTGAGGACTCGGACCTGACCAGGCTGATGGAGACAGTGCACAGCACCCCGGGCGCCCGCATCCTCTACCAGGACACCGTGCGTCGCGGCGGGGTACTCGGCTTCTTCGCCCGCGAGGTGCATCGGGTCGCCTACGAGGTGGCGCCGGCTGAGGTCAGTCCTGCAAGCCGTCCGACGGCCGCGTCAGCGAGCACCGAACCGACCGGTGCAGCCGAGTTCGAGCTCAGCCCAGCGATCGAGAAAATCCTGCAGCTAGCAGCTAATGCCGCTGCCGGCCCGACCGCGAGCGCTGAGCTGCCCGCGCCGCCGGCAGCTAACTCCTTCGAGGCGCTGCTGCGCAGTTTCGACGAGACCTCGCGACTGCTCGACGACAGCTACCAGCCGGCCACCGAGCTGGCCGGCCCGGTCATCGAGCAGCCGGCGCCGTCCGAGCCGGACGCGTTCAGCGACCTGCTTGCCGCGACCGAGGCGGCCGAATCCGCAGCGAACGCCGACGGCCCGGCGCCGGACTTCGCCGAACTGCTACGCCGGCTCACCACCATCGATCCGGACGCCGAAAACCCGATGCCGGAGGCAGAATCCAGCGATCCCGCTGAGTCGCCGGCGTTCGAGTCGCCAGCGTTCGAGTCGCCGGCGTGCGAGTCGCCGGCGTTCGAGTCGCGCGCGCTTAGTGCGGCTCCCGGACCCGCGCAGGCCGAGCGCACCGATCCGACCCGTTCGGTGGTAACCCAGCTCGGCCGGCCCGATGCCCGGAGCAGGCTGGAAATGCTGATGCAGCTTCGGCAACTCGGCGTCCCGGTATCGGTGAACCCGCGCAGCGACACCCACAACCTGTACCAGGCTCTGGAAGACATCCTGGCCGAGCTACCGGCCCCGGTCGAGCCACCTCGTCAGGCCGGTGCGGTGATTGCCATCGTCGGCGAGTCGAGCGCCGCGATGAGCGCCGCGAACACCGTCGCGCGTACCCTGCGAATCGCCCAGCAGAACATCGGGGTTGCCGGCCTGCCCGAGGAATTGCTTTCCGATAAAGGCTATTCGGTAGTCAGCGGGCCGCGCGAGGCGGGCCGGCTGCGCCGCGAGCTCAGCCTGGCCGACACCCCGTCCATCGTGGTTATCGCCACCGACACCAGCGATCCGGCCGACCCGTGGGCCCGCGAGATGCTGGCTGTGCTCGGCGCGACCACGGCCTGGGCGGTCGTCGATGCACGCTGGAAGACCGATGACAGCAGGGCTCACCTCAGCCGGCTCGGGCCGGTGGACGCGCTGATCGTGCATGCTGCCGAGTTGAGCGTCAGCCCGGCCTCAGTGTGGGATCTGGACCTGCCGCTGGCGCTGCTCGACGGTCGGGTGCCGACCACGTTCGCCTGGACCGGGTTGCTGTGCCGGTTGCTGGCCACCGACGCTCGACACCGGGCCACAGCGTGACCGAGTCGATCTGGCCGGACGAGGTGAACCGCGATGTTTAGGCCATCGGTGCTGTTGCTGGCATTGGTGCTGAGCGGCTCGACGTTGTGGTCTGCCTTCATGGACGGCTCGATGAGCGTTACCACCGCGCTCATCCGGTTCCTGATCGCGGTGCCGGTCGCGGCGCTGATGATGCACCTGTTCACCCTGGTCACCGCGAGCTATCACCCGAAACCGGCAGCCAGCCAGCAGCGCACCCCGCAGGCCGCCGAGGGCGAGCAGTAACCCGTCGCGGGCGGTCACCTGCACGTTCGGCAAGGATGGTGGCATGACCGATGAGCATCCCGATCCCCCTCGCCGCCGCCGAGCAGTCCGGACCCGGCCGCCGGTGCTGCTCGGAATCGATCCGTTGCGTCCGATCGAGGCGCTGCGCACGCTGGACGGGCGAGCCAAGCCGAACCTGAAGCGGGCGGTGCCGGCCGTGCTGGTCGCGCTGATCAGCTTCGGTTTCGGTGACCATCTCGGTGGTATCGACCAGACCCGAGCGACCCGCTTCGCCATGTTCGGCCACGCGCTCAACCTGTCCAAGTCCCAGGCGAGCCTGCTGGTGCTG
>JBDSAN010000021.1:0-3464 GCA_039922115.1 Jatrophihabitantaceae bacterium | reverse complement strand
GACGACGCGCCCGCACACCCGGAGGCCCGCGATGAAGGAGTCGCTGCAGCTGTCCCGCGCACACTTCCCGGTCACCGCCCTCGGCTACGGACGGCGGCTGGGCGTGTGGTTACAGGGGTGCCGACTGGCCTGCCCGGGCTGTATCGCCAAGGACACCTGGGATCCCGGCGGGGGAACCACGGTAGGCGTCGAGGAGGTGCTGGCCGACGTCCGCCGGGCGATCGACGCGGGCGCGGACGGTATCACCGTGAGCGGCGGCGAACCGCTGCAGCAGGCCGCCAGCCTGGCCGCGCTGCTGCGCGGCATCGCCCGGCTGAACTCCGCAAGACCCTTCGACGTCCTAGTCTACACCGGCTACGAGTGGCACGAACTGGACGCCCCGCAAGCCGCCGCGGCCGAACTCGCCGATGTGCTCGTCACCGGCCGGTACCTCGCGAAGGAACCCACTCGTCTCATCTGGCGCGGCTCTGCCAATCAGAAGATGCTGCTACTCACGCCGCTGGGCCGGCAGCGCTACCTGCCGTTCCTGGATCACGAGCCGCAGGCACCGCCGATCCAGGTCGAGGCAGATCCGGACGGCCTCGTGTGGTGGGTCGGGGTGCCGAACAACCCGGCCACCAAGCGGCGGCTGGACGAGGCGATCACCGCCCTCGGCTACCCGGCGCGCTCGGTCAGCTGGCGCCGTCGCTGACCGGTGGTCCGGACGTTAGGAGAGGTCGGTCGTACCGGGACGGCGCTGCGGCATCCGCCAGAGCCCGCTGCCCTCGGCCGCGCCCCGCAGCCGCCGGGCGAGGATCGCCGCGTCCGCCTTCGCCCTGCTAGCCGCCGCCTCGCAGCGCTCCACCTCGACCTCGTACTGCTTAGCGCGGGCCTGCCGCCAGATCCCGAGCTCCCGGCGGAGCGCCCCGGCCTCGGTGACATCGCGAAGCAGGAAACCCAATCGGGGCTCGGCCGTACGCAACTGCCGATCGGTCCGGGCGTACTGGGCCACCTCTGCCCGCGGCCGGTGGTATCCGGCGGTGAGCGCAATCGCTCCGGTAAGCAGGTACAGCAGCAACAGGAGCACCGCGCTCAACGCCGGTGAGCCGTCCGAGGCACTAGACCCGCCACCATTGATGTAGTCGCTCACCGCAGTGGAACTCACCGGCGCCGGCGCCCGCCAGCGGAACACGAACGCGCCAACACCCATCGCCACCCACACCGCCGAGAGCGACCAGCCACCGATCGACCTCCAGACGGCCCGCCGGAGCTGCCTGGCCGCGCCGAACGCCTCGCCGGCACGATGTGCGACGTAGGTCGTGGTCACGGTCAGTGCCAGGACCAGCGGAAACACCGCGGTGTCGTTAACCACCCGCTCGGCGACCTGACGAAAGGTAATGAGGTCGGCCACCATGGCCAGCACCAGCACGGTGTAGTAGATCGTCCGCGCCCAGATGCCCTGGCCGGCGAGCTCTCCGACGTTGCCGTGCTGATGGCCGATGTCCTCGATCCCCTTCGATCCGGCCGGCATCGGCGTGTCCCGGTCCTCCAGCCCGCGCAGCGCCGCCCGCAGCTGATATCTCAGATGCTCCGCGCGGTCCCCGTCACTCCCGCCGTCGCTGGTGTACTGCGTGATCAGCCCGTCGATCTCGGCCTGCAACCGGCCGAGCCCCACATCCTCGGCAGCGTGCCGGTGCAGGATCTCGGCCTTCATCTCGACGATGTGCGACTCGATGACCTCGTCGACGGATCTGAGCACGAACTCGTCGATACCCGCTCGCGCTTGTCTTTCCAGGTAACGGTGAACCCTGCTGCGCAGCTCGTCCTCGGCATTCATCCGGGGCGTGCGATGCCGACTGAGCTTCCGGAGCCGGGTGGCCGCCCGTCGCAGCTCGACACGTCGCTTCCAGTCCTTCGGCTTCCTCACGACACGTCCTCGGTCTCGGGCTGATCTTCCATCGTTTCGATGACCCACCTCGGCAACGGGATCTCCGGAATCGTGAGCAGCGGGTACAGGGTCCGGCCGTCCGGATGGTGCAGGGCCAGGGCGGAGACGTACTCGGCAATGCGCCGCTGGTACAGATCGATCAGCCGCCGGGCGGCGGTCGCCGAACTGGCCGTGAGCTCCTGGTGCCGGCGGACGGCAGCGGCCCGGTCAGCGCGTCGTTGATCGACGAGTGCGCGGGCCTGTTCGACGACCTGCCGGGCCCGCGCGATCCGCCGTCCGCGAGCCACCTCCCGGCGGTTTCGCAGGGTCCGCTCCGGCCATCCCTCCTCGGTCGGGTTGCGGGCCAGCAGTTCCTCGGGCGTCAACGGCGCCTCGGCTACCAGCAACTGCGCCTGCATCCGTCGCGCGATGTCGCCAGCCTGGTCGATCCGCAGGTCGTGATCGGCGAACTCGAGGGCGGCGGACCGGCCAGACTGCCGAGCCAGCATCTCCAGCTCCTTGAGCTGCTGGTTCAGCTCTGCCAGAAGTACGCTCTGATACCCGACACTCAACTGCGCGCCCGTGTCCCGCAGCTCTTGCTGGCGACGGCGCACCTCCGCCAGCGATGGGATGCGCTGCTTGCCGTCCAGTTGGCCGCGGCGCTGATCTTCGAGTTTCAGCGGCGCAGGGTATGACGCGTCCGCGGTAGTAGCCAACATGCTGGCTGCTGACGGACTGCTTGCGTGCCGGTCCGTCAGCAACGCACATGAAGCTCCGCAGATCCGTCCAAGCCTTCGCGCTGCTGCTGTGTGTCGGAACGAGCATCAGCGGTTGCGCCCAAGTGAAGGGCGTCATCCTCGGAACTCCGTTCAAGTTCCACTGCTCGCAACCACCGGCGCCGAATCTGGCCATCGCGGTCGGGGCGCGGTCCAACAGCCCGCGACCGATCGTGCCGCCGGCGGTGCACAAGCTGATCGCCGCCGCCGTGCCGGGCTGCGGCAAGATCACGGTGATCCGGGTCGACGGACGGCCGAGCGTGGTCGCCTCGGTCGTGTTCGGCACCGGAGCCAAGACCCAGCAGAATTTCGATGCCGACCAGGCGCACTTCCTGGCACACGTGGACGACTTAATCGACTCCGCGACGGCTCGGGAACCCGAGTCCAACGATCTGCAAGCACTGAGCCTTGCTTCCGGGGCGGCGGGTGAGGGCGGCACCGCGGTGCTGATCGATTCCGGCGTGCAGACGACAACACCCCTCGACCTCAGGACCAACAACCTGCCGTCGCGGCGACCCGACGCGGTGGTCGCCGCCCTGAAGGCCCAGCAGCTGCTGCCCAGCCTGTCAGGCAGGTCGGTGATCTTGTCCGGTATCGGCTACACGGCCGCCCCGCAGCCCGCGCTTGCGGACAAGGACCGGACGTTCCTGATCGACCTGTGGCGTGGGATCGTCATAACGGCAGGCGCCAGACCCCCGCTGGTCATCGGCGATCCCAACACGAACGAGTCGGCCGTGGCCAGCCCCGGCGTGGGTGTGGTGGCCTTCCCGGCCGCCACCGTC
>JBDSAN010000020.1:0-12790 GCA_039922115.1 Jatrophihabitantaceae bacterium | reverse complement strand
CACCGCAGCCGAGGCGGCAGCTCGCAGCGCGGTGAAGCCGAGCACCCCGCCGGAGATCTGGCCGGCGCTGAGCGGCGTGGCGTTCATCGCGAAGTAGACCCGCTGGTACTTGAACCCGCCGTGCAATACCGGATAGGTCGCGTCCATCACCGCCACTTGCAATGCGGTGGCCGCGATCAGGGCTGGCGCGATGAAGCTCAGGTAGCTGGTGGCGAGGCTGTGCGCGCCGGCACCGGAATTCACCACGCTGCCCAGGCCGACGCCCAGCGAGAGCATGTACAGGATCGGCGCGCCGACCAGCGAGAACGCCGAGACCTTCAGGTAGCGCCGGGCGGTGATCGCGAAGTACTCGAACAGCGCTGGCAAGCCGCCGCCGGCCGGCCGCACCAGGTGGCCGGTGGCGGTGCCGGTCGGGCTGGGGTGGGCCAGCACCTCGGGTTCAGTCGACAAGGCTTCGTCCCGTCAGGGTGAGAAACACATCTTCCAGGCTCGACCTGCGCACCAGGCTCGACACCGGTCGCAGGCCCCGGGCATGCACCGCGGCCAGCGCCTGCTCGCCGTCGGCGACGTAGAGCAGCAGCCGGTCGGCCAGCACCTCGACCCGGCCGGCCAGGTCGCGCACCGCCTCGGCCTGGCGCTCGTTTTCCCCGATACCGAAACGCAATTCGGCAACCTCGCGGCTGGCGTGCTCGGTGATCAGCCGGCTCGGCGAGCCCTCGGCGACGATCCGGCCGTGGTCCATCACCACCAGCCGATCGCACAGCTGCTCGGCCTCGTCCATGTAGTGGGTGGTCAGCACCAGCGTGACGCCCTGGTGCTTGAGCCGGTACAGCCGATCCCACAGGACGTGCCGCGCCTGCGGATCCAGCCCGGTGGTCGGCTCGTCCAGCAGCAGGATCTCTGGGTCGTTGATCAGCGAGCGGGCGATGGTCAGCCGCCGCTTCATGCCACCGGACAGCGCATCGACCTTGTCCCGTGCCCGGTCGGTGAGCTGGGCGAACTCGAGCAACTCATCGATCTTGGGACGCAGCGCCCGCCGGGGCAGGCCGAAGTAGCGGCCGTAGACGTAGAGGTTCTCCCAGACGGTCAGTTCGAGGTCGAGGTTTGTCCTGCTGCGGAACCACACCGAGCCTGGATCGGATCGCCGGGCCGTCGCGTGCCGGGTCCTTGCCCAGGATGCTCAGGCTGCCCGCGGTGATCGGCGAGACCGCGCCGACCATCCGCATGGTCGATGACTTGCCGGCGCCGTTCGGCCCGAGAAAACCGAATGATTCGCCACGCGCGACGGTGAAGTCCACCGCGTCGACGGCATTGAAGCTGCCGAACCGCTTGGTCAGCGCGCGGGCCTGGATCATCGGTGCGCGCGGGTCCAGGTCAGGGCGCGGGGTCGGTTCGGCGGACATAGCAGGCACAGTACAAGCGCGCTCCGACAGTTCCGCTCGTAATCACGACGCGCCGTACCGCGCGCTTGACGGTACTGCGCAATCCGCAGTACTGTCCGATCATGGATAGCACCCAGCTTCTGAAGGGCGTCCTCGATCTGGCGGTGCTGGCGGTACTGCGCGACGAGGACGGTTACGGCTACGACATCATGCGGCGACTGCGGGCAGCCGGCCTCGATGAGGTCGGCGATGCCTCGGTATATGGCACCCTGCGCCGGTTGTTCCAGGCCGGCTCGCTGACCACCTACGTGGTGCCCAGCGAGGAGGGCCCGCACCGCAAGTACTACGCCCTGAACAAGGCCGGGCGGACTCAGCTTGAGCTCTCCGGCAAGGTCTGGGCCGAGTTCGCGCAGTCGATGCACGCACTTCTGGACGGAAAGGTGGCGGCCTGATGACCGCACTGACCGGTCGTACCACGGTCGAGATAGAGCAATATTACGAGCGGGTTCGGGCAGCGCTGCAAGGGTTGCCTGCCGAGGTTCGCGAGGAATTGCTGGAGGACCTGCCAGCGCACCTTGCCGAGGTCCTGGCCGAGCAGGGTGCTGAGGAGCAGGACGGTGCTCAGACCCTGACCGACCGGCTCGGTGAGCCGGAGGCGTACGCCGAGGAGTTGCGGGTGGCGGCCGGGCTCGAACCGGCCGTCGCGGACCGGTCGCTGGACGCCGGTTCGGGCTCGGCGATCCGGCTGGCTGCCGCCGCGCGCCGGATTGGTGAGCTCGCCGACCGGTTCGACGTGGCCGCGGCCAAGCTGGTCGGCTACCCGCGGTTGACCGACCTGTTCCGGGCGGTCCGGCCGGGCTGGTGGGTGCTGCGTGGCTGGGTGGTTGCCCAGTTCCTGTGCGGTACTCACGACCGGGCCAGCTGGAACGGCTTCGTGCCCAGCGCTGGTGGTAACCGGCTCGCCGGCCTGCTGCTGATGCTGCTGGCGATCATTGCCTCGATCTGGCTTGGCCAGCAGTCCCAGCGGATGGCGCGCTGGGGTCGGCGGTTGGTCGGGGCGGCCGGGCTGGTGATCGCGCTGTGGGGTGCGCTGGTGCTGGCCGACAACGTTGGAGGTACGGCCTACGCCTATCAGAACCCGGGTTACGTCGGCTACAGCTCGCCCTATGACAACGTCTCGGACCTGTACCCGTTCGACAGCGCGGGCAAGCCGCTGACCGGGGTGCGGCTGTTCGATCAGCAGGGCAATCCGGTCAACCTCGGCAGCGGCGGTTGCCGGGACGGCAGCACGGCCAGCGGAGCGGCGAGCGACCAGTGGACCTACCCGCTGTGCCCGTCGGATCCGGGGCCGTTCCAGGCCGGGCCGGGACCGGTGACCAGCGCCGGCCCGGATGGCACGGTGACCAGCCCGGCGGTGCCACCCGCGTCGACCAGTCCGTCCAGCGCGCCCTCGGCATCGCACACGCCAAAGCCGTCCGGCACCCGCTGACCTGCTTTTGCCTTACGCCAACGACTAACTTGCCGAGCCGGCCGGCCTATCCGAACCAGGCTGCGCCTCGTCTCAATCCCTCCGGGCAGTCCGGCACCGCGTCGACGAAGGCCTGATCTGACTCGGCCTCGTGACTGGCCGCCACCGCACGAGACTGCCGGTGGGCCTCGTCGGCAAACCCTGGTGCATTGACGTCAGGAACCCAGAGCTGGATCGGACGCAGGCCCTGAGAGCGCAGTCGCGCGCGAGTCCTGTTCGCCATCACTCGGCACCTCCGATTGCCGACATCATGAGCTCAGCGGCGGCCGGTGGCTAGCGCGATCATGAACTGGCCGCCGCCCGGTTCGATCGAGGCATCCAGTGCCAGGCCCGGCGCCAACCGCGACATCCGGTCCACCAGCCAGTCCGCGGTCTGCTCGGCATCCGTCCGGCTCGGGCAGCGAGCCACCACCTCGCGGCCGCCCTTGCGTTGCAGCCGATCGGCCACCGCGATCAGCGGCGCCGGGTCGGCAACCAGCAACCCGTCCGGCCACGGCACCACCGGACGCACCGCGCCCTTGCCGGTGTTGCAGCTGCGATGGGCCAGCCGCTCGACCGGCGCGGCCTTACCTTTACCCGACTTCTTCGCGTCGCTGACCATGCTGTCCACGCTCGGCCCGCGCGAATCGTTCACCGACCGCTGCGGATCGACCGGCTCGTCGCACAGCCAGCAGCGCCAGCCGTCCCGCGCTCCAACCTCATCAAGCTTGCTCATCAGGGACGGTCCGTGGCGATCATCAGTCCACGCTAGCCTGCTCGCCGAGGTCGAACAGCGCCCGCACCTGATGCCTGGTCCGGCCACGGCCGTGGCCACCGAGCTGGGATTCGACCAGAGCCAACGAATCGACCTGCCAGCTCAGGCCCCGGTACAGGTCCAGGATTCGTAGCCAGCGGGTGGCCTCGATCGGACGGTTGGCCCGGGCAAGCGTCAGGTGCGGACGGAACGGTCCACCCTCGACCTCGACCCCGGCCCGCGCAACCGCCGCCCGGGTGGCGACCGCCAGCCGCTGCAAGACATCGACCTCGCCGGCCACCCCGGCCCACAGCACTTTCGCCGCTGCCGGATTGGGAAACGTACCAGCGCCCTGCAGTTGCAGGCTGAAACTCGATCGGTCGGCAACCAGTGAAGCCAGCTGATCGGTGAGCGCGTCGAGCGCATGGTCCGGCACCGCGGCCATGAATGCCAGCGTGAGGTGCCATTGCTCGGGCAACGTCCAGCGCAGCGAGCCGGGCGCATCCTGACGTGGTTCGAGGTAGTCGGCCAGGTGCTCCACCACCTCGTCCGGCGGGGTCACCGCCACGAACATCCGCAGCGCCATTACGGGGTCACCGGATCGAGCAGGAATCCCCTTACCGCGTCGATGAAACCGGCCGGGTCCTCGGCGTGCACGTGATGGCCGGCGGGTACCACAACCTGCCTGCAGTCCGGGATCCGCGCAGTCACCTCGTCGAGTTTTGCCTGCGGCATCTGGCTTTTCGGGCCGCCCGCGACGATGAGCGTCGGCGCGCTGATCGCAGCCAGCGCGTCCCAGCAGCCGGCGTCGTAGTCGCTGGCCAGTCCGCTGATCGCCGGCACCACCGGCCAGTCGAACGGCAACTCCACGTCAGGCTGGGTGTGTTGCGGGCGCTCGCGATCGTAGGCAGGGCAGACGTCCTCGATGACCAATCGCTCGATCCGATCGGGGTGTCGCTGGGCGATCAGGTAGGCCACCGAGCCGCCCATCGAATGCCCGACCAGGCTAACCTGGCCTAGGCCCAGCTCGTCGAGCACTCCAAGAACATCCTGGTACATCAGCTCGAAGCTGTACTCGCCCGGCCAATCGCTGGCGCCATGCCCGCGCAGGTCGAGCGCCAGCACCCGGTACTGCTGGTCCAATGCGGCACGGACGTCGTCCCAGCTGGTTGCTTGTTCGCCGAGGGCGTGCAGCAGCACCAGCGCCGGGCCGCCCGGCGGCCCACTGAGGTAGCAGGCCAGTCGAACGCTGGCCACGGTCACGTCCACCCGCTCTGTCACCGAACCGACGCTACTCGAAGTAGGCAACCGAAATAAGCTGATTCAGCCGCGCAGCCCGGCTGGCGGTATCGGCCGGATCAGGCCGGCCGACAGCGGATTCTCGGCCAGCGGCCGCTGCGCGAGCGCCCGGTTGACCGTCAATGCGTGCACCAGTTCGGTGTGCAGGTAGTAGGCGTCGGCCGGTCCGACGCCGCGCTCGACCCGGTCCCGCAGGAAGGCGAGTTCGGTGGCGGCCTGCTGGAATGCCCGCAGCGCGTGCGCACCGGCCCGGCCGGAGCGTCGACGGACGGTGCGCAGCCAGAGCCGGCGCGCGGCCAGGCTGGCCAACCAGCCAGCCTCGGCCGGGTTGATCCAGCGGAAGTACACCATCGCCGGTAGCTGCCGCACCACCACGTCCTGCTCCCGGCGGCGGTGATAGCGCGCCACCAGCAGGCTGCCGATCAGGGCCGGCACCATGATCAGCACGTAGACCAGCAGGTAACCGGCCAGCCCGAACAGCAGCGAGCTGTTCCACAGCGCGTGCAGCCCCACCGCGCCGAGGTAGCCGGTGGCCGGGTACAGCCAGTAGGGCGTGATCGAGCCGGCCCCGGCCCGGTTCACCGCCAGCCCGAAGCCGAGGCCGATCAGCGAGGTGAACAGCGGGTGCGCGAACGGGGCCATCACCAGCCGCAGCACCACCGTGGTCACCGTGGTCTCGGTGCCCTGGCCAAAGCTCTGCGCGATGTAACCGATGTCCTCGACGAAGGCGAAACCAACCGCGCTCAGCCCGGCGTAGACCAGGCCGTCCACCACGCCGTCGAACTCGGCACGCCTGGCACCGGTCAGCATCACCAGCAGGAACGCGCCCTTGGCTGCTTCCTCGATGGCCGGTCCGGCCAGGGTCAGCACCACGCCCTTGCCGAGCACCTCGCTGGTGGCCAGCTCCAACGCCAGGCTGGCGATGATGGCGACGGTGGCACCCCACAGGAATGCCAGCAGCAGCAACCTGGCCGGTTCCGGCTCCCAGCGATCCAGCCAGAAATAGCCGGCCAGCACTACCGCCATCGCCGCGGCGGTCAACGGGACGGCGACCGCCAGCCCGACCGGATGCTTGGCGCCCTCGACCAGTAGCACCAGCGCGGCCAGCGCCCCGAGCAGGATCAGCACCGCGATCGGAGCCCCGGTCGCCGAGCGCTGCCGGCTCGACCACGGCCGGTAGCCCAAACGTGGCGGCGGCGAGGCCGGTGGCGAACTCATGCCGTGACTCTATGGTCCCTGCCTGGTTCGGACGGATCGACCTCATCGCGACGGCAGCGCCAGCCGCCACAGCTCCGGCTCGGACCAGAACGTCCGCTTTCGTCGCGGCTGGGCCCGGCCAACCCCGTCGGCGACGATCTGGGCCGGGTCACATGCCAGTTGCAGCGAGCGCCCCTGGCAGCTGCGGCTGCGCCACCGTCCCAACCGGACGGTCGCCTCCAGCGACGACGGTCCGAGCCGGCGAACGGTCAGCGACCTGACCGGTCCGTCGCACAGCCGCTGGTCATCAACCACCGCTCGGACCCACCAGCCCGCGCCGCCGGCCGGTGCGCCGGGCTCAGCCCACGCGTGCAGCAGCGCCGAGTCGACCAGTACCCCGCCCGAGTCGTCCTTGATCACCCCGACCAGCCGGGCCGGCGCGTGCTGGGCCAACGCCAGCTGAGCTGCCCGCTCGCCCGGCAGCCCGAGGCCGGTCAGGTAGTCACCCGGCGCATCGAGCAGCACCGCGGTGTCCAGCGCGCCCAGTAGCCCCTTGCGCTGCACCCGCGACAGCACCAGGTTGAGCCCGGCCAGCTCGGCGGCGGCAATCACCAACCGGTCGCAACCAGCCAGGTCGTCCAGGGCCCGATCCACCCCAGCCGCGTCGCTGGCCGATCGCCCGGCCGGCAGGTCCAGCCCGGCGGCCAGCGCCGCCACCGTTGCCGCTGGTTGGCCGAGGCTCAGCAGTGCCAGCCGCACGTTGGTTACCCTTTCCCTTGCACGCGCCGGCGACGGTCGCGCAATTTCCGGCGCACCTCGGCCGATCCGCCTCAGTCAGGAGTTTGCTACATGCCCGCAGTCATCGTGCTCGGCGCTCAGTGGGGCGACGAGGGTAAGGGCAAGGCGACCGACCTGCTCGGCAGCCGGGTCGACTACGTGGTCAAGTTCAACGGCGGCAACAACGCCGGGCACACCATCGTCATCGACGGTGAGAAGTTCGCCCTGCACCTGCTGCCCTCGGGCATCCTGAGCGAGAACTGCGTGCCGGTGATCGGCAACGGCGTGGTGATCGACCTCGAGGTGCTGTTCGGCGAGATCGAGGCCCTGCAGGCGCGCGGTCGGTCCACCGACAAGCTGCTGATCAGCGCCGGCGCGCATGTGATCCCGCCGTACAACACGGTGATCGACAAGGTCACCGAGCGGTTCGCCGGCAGCCGCCGGATCGGCACCACCGGCCGCGGCATCGGACCCACCTACGCGGACAAGATGAACCGGGTCGGCATCCGGGTGCAGGACCTGTTCGATGAACAGATCCTGCGCGACAAGGTGAGCGCCGCGCTCAGCCTGAAGAACCAGGTGCTGGCCAAGATCTACAACCGGCGCGCGCTGGACGTCGATGAGGTGCTGGCGGAGTTGCTGTCCTACGCCGACCGGGTCCGGCCGATGGTCGCCGACACCGCGCTGTTGCTGCACCAGGCCTTGGACGACGGCAAGACCGTCCTGCTGGAAGCCGGCCAGGCCACCATGCTGGACGTCGACCACGGCAACTACCCCTATGTCACGTCCTCATCGGCGACGGCCGGCGGTGCCTGCACCGGCAGCGGCATCCCGCCGACCCGGATCGATCGGGTTATCGCGATCGTCAAGGCCTATGCCACCCGGGTCGGCGAGGGCCCGTTCCCGACCGAGCTGCTGCACGACAAGGGCGATGCGCTGCGCCAGGCCGGTGCCGAATTCGGTACCACCACTGGACGTCCGCGCCGGACCGGCTGGTTCGATGCCCCGGTGGCCCGGTTCGCCGCCCGGATCAACGGCGTCACCGATTTCGTCCTGACCAAGCTGGACGTGCTGACCGGGATGCCCGAGGTGCCGCTGTGCGTGGCCTACGAGATCGACGGCGTCCGGCAGGACGACATGCCGATGACGCAAGCCGAATTCGCCAAGGCGGTGCCGATCTATGAGACCTTTCCCGGCTGGGATGAGGACATCTCCAAGGCCACCAGCCTGGCCGACCTGCCGGCCAACTGCCGCAGCTACGTCGATGCCATCGAATCGATGATCGGCGCCCGGATCTCGGTGATCGGGGTCGGCCCGGACCGCAACGAAACGATCGTCCTGCACGACCTGTTGGAGTAGTTCCGCTCGGCCGGCCGGCCGGGTTGCGCATACCGTTGCGGGATGAGCGGAGCAATTCGACTGGCGCTGGCTGCTGCCGGGCTGGTGCTGTTCACCGGCTGCACGTCCGGCGGCTCGGACTCGCCCACCGTTACCGGAGCCTTGATCAGCACGGCCACAACCGGCGCCCCCGTGCCTTCGACCAGCGCTGGTCCGGCCGGGTTGCCGGCGAGCTGGCCGGCCTATCACGGCGACTCGCAGCGGACCGGTTACGCGGCGAGCATGCCGGCTGCCACCGGCCGGCTGACCGCGCGACTGGTCGGCCTCGGCGGGCAGGTCTACGCCTCGCCGCTGGTGCTCGGTGACACCGTGGTGGTGGCCACCGAAGGCAACGATGTTTACGGATTGACCCTGGACGGCGGGCAGAAGTGGAAGCTCAAGCTAGGTGCGCCGACCAGCCGATCGGACCTGCCGTGCGGAAATATCGACCCGCTCGGCATCACCGGCACCCCGGTCTATGACGCAGCCAGCCGCTCGGTCTTCGCGGTCGCTTCGATCGGATCCAAGGTGCGCCACGACCTGGTCGCGATCGACCCGGCGACCGGGACGGTGCGCTGGCGCCGGACCATCGACCTGCCCGGCGTGGACGCCCAGGCGATGCAGGAACGCGGTGCGCTGACCGTGCTGGCCGGCCGGGTGTGGGTGCCGTTCGGCGGCCTGGCCGGTGACTGCGGAAACTACAAGGGCCGGCTGGTCGGGGTGCCGACCGGCAACGGCGAACCGATCGCCTACACCGTGCCGACCACTCGGGAGGCGGGGATCTGGACGCCGCCCGGCCCGACCGTGCACAACGGCCAGTTGCTGGTCGCGGTCGGCAATGGCGAATCCACCGGCGGCCGCTATGACTTCAGCGATTCGGTGTTGCGGGTCTCGGCCAACGGCCAGCTGGTCGATTCCTTCTCGCCGACGACCTGGGCCGCCGACAACGCCGCCGACCTCGATCTCGGCTCGCAGGGCCCGGCGGTGGTGGATCAGAAATGGGTTTTCACCGCAGGCAAATCCGGCACCGGCTACGTCCTGGCGGCCGGCCACCTCGGCGGGATCGGTGGGCAGGTCTGGCAGGGCCCGGTGTGCAAATCCTTCGGTGGCACCGCGGTGGTCGGCAACCTGGTCTACGTGCCGTGCACCGACGGCGCGCGGGCGGTGCAGATCGGGTCGGACGGGCACGCCACCGTGCGCTGGCAGGCACCGGGATCGGTCGTTGGTTCGCCGGTGGTCGGTGGTGGCCGGGTGTACTCGATCGACCAGTCCGCCGGTCAACTGGTCGCGCTCGATCCGCTGACCGGGCGGGTCCGCGAGCGGGTTTCGGTCGGCCAGCTCAGCCGGTTCGCGACGCCGGCCATTGGCGGCAGCCGGCTGTACGTCCCGACGCTTGCCGGTATCGCGGTGGTGCGCACCGGCTGAGCCGGCTTGGTTCGAACCTGCGCCAACAGCACGGCACGCGCCAGGGCACAGCACGGCCCGGCTCGCGACAACGGCAAGCCGGGCCGGGTGATGCCTGAGATCAGTGGTTAGCGGAGTTGATCATCTCGACGACTGCAGGCACGGTGACCGGCTCGCCGGCCATCCAGGTGTACTCGCCCTGGAAGCTGAGCTTGTCCGCCTGCGAGGGCGGGACGTCGCTGGAAGCGGCCAGCCGGACGTCCAGGCTGGTGCCGACCCGGCCGTCAGCGAAGTGACTGTGCACGTGCAGCGCGTAGGTCGGCGGAACGATCTCGTCCGCCCCGACCAGCAGGGTGCCCTGCACCGGGAAGTTCAGCTCCAGCGGCGGGTTGGTCGAGCCGCGAACCACCTCGGCGGTACCTACGGCGTCCCAGCCGCCGGTCGAGATCGGCGTGAACGAAAGGTCCATGTGCAGCACGGTGCTGCCCGGCATGGTGTTGGTCTGCTCGAACCGTGCCTTGAAAGCGGTTCCGGCAAGCGTCTCGGTCATGGTTTCCTACTCCTTTGGGGGATGGGGCATTAGTCGCACGGCGGCCGGGTTTATGCCGACCACACCGGTGCATTCGGTATTCGGGACGGCAACTTTACAGAAATTTAGCTTTAGCCCCGACTTTGGACGAACCGCCTAGTGGCTCGCTGCTGGCCCGCATCGCATGGCTTCGTTAAATCCCGCGAAAGCTATAAAAGGGATACTTGACTATGAACATCGCATAGGCCACTCTGGCCGCCATGCGACTAACCTCCCCCCGACGTGGGGCTATGGCTGCGGGCGTTCTCGCCACCGCGCTGGCCGGCCTCACCCTCGCGCTCTCCCCGGTGGCCGATGCGGCCAGCCCGGCGGCCACCACCACTGCCGGCACGCTATGCAGCACCACCCTGCAGGAAGGCAGCACCGGATCCTGCGTCGTCTCGCTGCAGCAGCGACTCAACCAACTCGGCGCCACGCTGACCGTGGACGGCAATTTCGGGCCGGCAACCAAGAATGCGGTGCTCGCCTTTCAGGGCCGCTCCTCGATCGGATTCGACGGCGTGGTCGGTCCGACCACCCAGGCCCACCTGAACAGCCCCGGCTCGGTCAACCTCAACCGGGTATCTGCCACCACGATCAACAATTACATCGACAGCGTCTTCGGCTCGAATGCCACCACCCCTCGCAAGATCGCGGTCTGCGAGAGCAGCGACAACGAGATCGCCTTGAACTACAACACCAATGGCACCTATGACATCGGGGTGTTCCAGGACAACACCGTGCATGAGGGCAGCAACCCGACCGCCTACATCCACAACATGCTGTATTACACGACCAATATCCAAGAGGCACACACACTTTTCGTTGCCGCCGGGGGTTGGAGCCCCTGGAACTCATCCAAGAGCTGCTGGGGGTAATAACTAATGAATATCAAGCGAATCCTCGTCCTGCTGGCCACCCTGCTGATGAGCGCGGTCGCGTTTGTCGGCGTGAGCACGTCCGCTGACGCGGTCACCAAGCTGACCCAGTCGCAGGCCGCGTCGCAGCTGTCCGCGGCCGGAATCACCTGGAGTTCCAGCGGAAACTGCACCACCCGGTCGAACTCGACCTGCACGTCCTTCGACCAGATCAACCAGAGCACGGTGACCGGCGTGATCACCCTCAAGCACGCCAGCGGTTGCTCGATCAACATCACCGGCGGCACCGAGGTCGGCCACGCCAGCGGCACCTACAGCCACTACAACGGCTACAAGGTCGATGTCGCGCACAACAGCTGCATCGATGGCTACATCCACAGCGCGTTTACCCGGATCGCCAACCGGGGCGACGGCTACCCGCAGTGGCAGGCGGCTTCGGGCAACCTGTACTGCGACGAGGGCTCGCACTGGGACATCACCTACTACACCTGCGGTTGCTAGTTAGCGGCTGCCGGTAGCCCACAGCCGAGTGGGCGGTTGGACCGCGAATGGTCGCCTACGATCGACCAGTCGCGCGACAACTGCCCACTCGCGCGCAACCTGATCCGACCGACCGCTACTGACTCCAACCGCGCTGATCAGCACAATTGGCAATTCGCCGACAATTGTTGGGCGATGCCGATAACCTGCCCGCATGGTAGTCAAGAACGCATTTAGTTCAGCCGCAAGCACGGCATCCTCATCCGGCTTGAACCCGGCGATCACCATCATCCTGCTGGTCTATCTGGTGGTGCTGGTGGCGATGGTGTGGGCCTACGTCCGGATCATCCGGCGGGCCGGCTATTCGGGATGGTGGGTGTTGATCGGGCTGGTGCCGCTGGTCAACGTCGTCATGTTCTTCGTGTTCGCGTTCAAGCAATGGCCGGCGCAGCGTGAACTGGCCGAGCTGCGGGCTTGGGCCGCGCAATCCCAGCAGCAGCCACGCTGGGGAACGCCGGGCAGCGGTTACCCGAGCGGGTATTAGTCGATCAGTTCGACCAGCCGGCCGCGGGCCGGTGCTGGCTGGCTGGGTAGCCTGCCAGGCATGCGCGTCCTCGTGATCGGTTCCGGTGCTCGCGAACATGCCATCTGCCTCAGCCTGGCTGGCGATCCGATAGTCACCGCGCTGCTGTGCGCGCCGGGCAACGCCGGTACCGCGGCTATCGCTGAGCAGCGCCCGGTCGATTCGCTCGATCCGGCTGCGGTCGCCGCGCTGGCCGCCGGCTGGCGGGCCGAGCTGGTGATCATCGGCCCGGAGGCGCCGCTGGTGGCAGGTGTGGCCGACGCGGTGCGCGAGGCCGGCATCGCCTGCTTCGGACCGTCCCGGGCAGCGGCTGCCCTGGAAGGCAGCAAGGCCTTCGCCAAGGACGTGATGGCCGCGGCCGGCGTGCCCACCGCCGCCGCCCGGCTGTGCGCCACGCCGGAGCAGGCCGCGGCCGCGCTTGCCGAATTCGGCCCGCCGTACGTGGTCAAGGACGACGGCCTGGCTGCCGGCAAGGGCGTGCTGGTCACCGAGGATCGCGACGCAGCCCTGGCGCACGCGGCTGCCTGCGGCCGGGTGCTGATCGAGCAATACCTGGACGGGCCCGAGGTGTCGCTGTTCTGCGT
>JBDSAN010000019.1:0-7731 GCA_039922115.1 Jatrophihabitantaceae bacterium | reverse complement strand
GCTGGCCATCGACTCCGCCCACCCCGACCAGGCACCGATGGCCGCGTTCAACCTCGGGCTGCTGCGCCAGCAGCAGGGCGACCCGACCGGCGCCGCACAGGCCTACCAGCTGGCCATCGACTCCGCCCACCCCGACGCGGCGCCGGTGGCTACGCGGCTATTGGAGGAGCTTCGTCGGGAGTCCGCCGAGTGACTGTATACGCCCACAGTCGATGTGCGGCTTGAGCGTTCGGCCGACCTGTATTACCCACGATAATGCACGGAATCGTGGGTAATAAGCGCTAGCCTGGCCGCGTGGCACCCGACCTGCGTATCGACTGGGACGACGTCTGCAGCAACCCCGACGACTTCGAGCGGCTGGTGAAGCTGCTGCTACAGCGGCTACACCCAGACGGTGAGGTGATCGACGGCCGCGGCGGGGACGGCGGCCGCGAGTTCCAGGTCCGCATGCCGGAGTCGCTGGTGTTGTACGAGGCCAAGTCGTTCACAGACCGGATCCGCGAGCGCAGCCCGAATCGCCGAGCCCAGGTGCAGCGTTCGCTGGTATCCGCTGCCCGACACCAGCCCGACGCGTGGCACCTGGTCGTGCCGATCGACCACAACCCCGACGAACTCAGGTGGTTCGACCGACTCCGTGATGACTTCGCCTTCGTGGATCGCTGGCGTGGGCAAACCTGGCTCGAGGAGCAACTGGCCCAGCATGACGACCTCCTTCGGTACGCCACCGCGGACAAGCTGCTCGAATACGTCCGCCAGTACAAGCTGGAGACCGAAGCACTAGCCGGCGGGGTGCCCGCTCTACTCGACCGTCATCGAGCGCTGGAGATGCCGGGTGACACGATCTCGCCGCATTGGCGGCCAGTCATCGGGAGCCTCGCCGACGGTTCGACTGTCGTGGAGCTTCAGCCCAAACATCCAGCCGCCGCAGAGCAGGCACCCATTACCTTCCGGATCACAGCGGCGGTCCCCGTCGATCCGACGACCGAGCTGCTGCGTGATCGACTACGTGCCAGCATGGCGTTCGGCACGGCAGCCGAAATCCCCGGCGAATACATATCGGAATTCGCTGTCACCGGCCCGCCGGAACTCGGTCTGCCAGGCCCGGAGGCGCGCCTGCAGCGCATCCTCATCAGCGAGCTCCCCGACACCGAGAACCTCCCAACGCAGACACTCGCCGTCCACGGCCCCAACTCCGCGTTTCCAATCGCGACGCTGTCATTTCAGACTGCCCGTAGGACCGTCGGACAGGCCGGGGCGCGCCTGGTCGCCCGCGACCATGCGAACTGCGTTGAGCTGATCAGTGAGGCATGCCTTGACAGGACGCTTCGGATCCGGCTGCAGGCATTGGACAATCCGTTGGCACCCCCCGCCTCGGTGCTGCCAAGTCTCAGGCTGATGCAAGCCTTGTGCGCTCCAAACACCCTGGTCCTCACCGTGCGCCTTGGCCAGAACCAGATAACCGAGACCATGCAATTGCCCCATGTCCCCGAGGTAAACAGGATCGAGGATGAAGTCATCGGGTTCGTGCAGAACCTGGCGAAGATCCAGGACGCGCTGCACCAGCCGTTTCCGCTGCCTCCCACCTTCACCGGCTACGACTTGGATCTTGCGGCGCGCCTCGTCCGGCTGATCGCCGGCGAGGCCGTCCCGTGGCGACAAGGGTCGGTGACGGTTGGGCTCGACCCTGCCGGAGTCGGGGAATTCAAGCAACAATTCCAGGCAGGCGGCGCACTCCGGGTTAGCTGGCACGACCAGGAAATCGCCTTCGGCGATCATGTGCTGCACACGGGACCGATATACATGATCGGCGCTGTAACGGTAAACCTTGACGCGATCCCGGACCACCCGCCTCCCGGCGATGAAGTCGCCGCCACCTTCGACCTCGTCGGCGACGACTGGTTCCACGCCCGGCTCGGCACCCCTCCTGATGAGCACCCACTCATCGGCGAGCAAGCAGCCAGAGGCCGCGTGTCCTACGCTCCGGCGATACCGGACCCTACGCTGGAACAACCGGAATCATGAATACGCAACCTGCGCAAACCTCCGAACCATTGGCAGTACCGATCGGCGATGATGATCTGAGTACAGCGGAGCAGGAGTATGTCGGCGCTGCCCGGGCCACCAATACCGTCCGTGGCTACAAGTCCGACTGGGCCGAATTCACTAACTGGTGCACTGGTGAAGGCCGATCGGCTTTGCCCGCCGAACCATCAGCGGTGACCGGGTATCTGACGATGCTCGCCGGCGCCGGCGCCAAGGTCGGCACCATGAGCAGGCGACTGTCAGCGATCAAGTTCGCGCACCGCCTGCAGAACCTGCCCGACCCGACCGAACATGCCCGGGTGGTCACCGTCTGGGAAGGTATCCGTCGGCGCCACTCGGCACCACCCGAACAGGCCACACCCCTGATGCCGCCAGAGCTTTGGGAGGTGCTGGACGCCTGTCCCACCACCCGCACCTGGAAGACCGGCGGCCGGCAAGCCGAACCTGATCTGGCCGGAGCTCGCGACCGGGCCCTGTTGCTGGTCGGTTTCGTCGCTGCCCTGCGACGCAGCGAAATCTCGGCGCTGGACGTCGAACACATCAGGCCACACCCCAACGGACTGATCCTCGCCCTGCCGCACTCTAAGACCAACCAGCGCGGCGAGCTCGACGAACTCGTCGTGCTCCCCCGTGCCGGCAACACCCAGCACTGCCCCGTCACCGTCCTAGAACATTGGCTGCAGAAGGCCGGCATCACCGGCGGAGCGGTGTTTCGCCCTGTCAGCAAAGGCAACCGTGTGCTAGCTAGGCGACTGTCCCCCGGCTCGGTCAACGACCTGGTCCAAGCCGCCGCAGCCCGAGCCGGGCTCCACGCCCCCGCTGGCTCGGAGGCCAGCGGTGCCGATCCGGACGAGGTGAGCGGGCCACCGGTGCTATACAGCGCACACAGCCTACGAGCCGGCTTCGTCACCTACGCCCACCTCCGCGGCGCATCCGACCGCGCCGTCGCCCACCAAACCCGGCACCGCTCCCTGGCCAGCATCGGAACCTACATCCGACTTGACAACGCTTGACCGACAACGCCGCGACCCAACTCGGACTTTGAGGCGGGGCGACGTATGAGTACACGCGGACGACAACCGGGTTCCGACGGGGGGGTACGAGCCACAGGGTCCAGCGGCGCCTATAACCCCGGATGCTCAGCGGACCCGCTGGTGGAGCTTAGATGGTTAGGTGAGTAACCCGATTCAGTTCAACACCACGGCGGGTAACAGGACGATCGAAGCTCGTCTCGATGGCGAGGTCACCGCTACGGGCAGGTTGTCGCCGGTCCTGATCATCCCGCTGCGGTTGCGCCGGCTCAACGCCCCGGAGACCGCCCAAATCCGGTTGCTCGGGGTCGTGGTTGAAGCGGCCTGCGGCGGTGAGATCCTTGGTCAGGGCTGGCTCGGAGGGGTCACCCTGTACCAGAACGGCTCGAACGCGACCGTGGTCCGGATCCCAACCAGTCACCGGCTGCTCGGCTGGGCGACGGACTATGTCGTCCGGCGCGGGGCTGGCCGGCTTGAGTTGCGCCTTTACGGCGCGGTCCAGTTCCGCGACACACCTGACGATGAGTGGATCGACGAGGACATCCCGTACCTGCCGGCTGCCAACTCCGCGATCAAGATCAGCCGCAGCGATTGGCACGATTACGTGCTCAGCCCGGTCCGGCAGGCTGACTACCTGTACCTCGAAGTTGAGCTCGCCAGAGCCACGTTGGACGGTTGGGAGCCTGCCCTGGCCCAGCTTGAGCAGGCGAAGAACGCATACAGCCTGGGCAACGACAGCGGCGTGTTCCATCACCTGCGCGGTTGCATGGACGCCCTACCTGGCGCCAAACAGGCCATCGTGGATGCAGTGGCCGATCCGGACAAGCGCACTGCGATTGACGAGCTGGTCCGTGCGATCGGTAAGTACTTGCATCTCGGACGGCACGTCTCAGCGGTCACGGCGCCAGAGCCAGGAGCCTTCCCGGTTGACCGTGTCGATGCCGGTTGCGCCCTAGGGCTGGTAGAGGTGCTCTTGGCCTACCTGTCCACCGCGCGCCCCCGCGATGACCAGCCAACCTAGCCGCAGCATGTACGGCACACGCTCACCGGGACGCAAGCGCCGCGCCGCCGGCGTCCCGCTGGGCCGGATCATGCGCCAAACCCGGCACGCCGGCATCGCTATGGTCCTGCGCCACATCCGCGAAGCCGACGTCTGGAAGGACAACCCCAGTGCCGCACTCGGACTCTGATGACGAGGCGGACCGGTGGTTATGAGGCTCGCCGCCGGTTGCCCCACCCCTGCCGGGTCGCTGAGCGCCACCCAGGGATTCGTGTTCAGCCTATTACTGCTGGGGGTTTGCGCATACCTGGCCTCCGTCGTGCGCCGCTACAAGGATCGCGAGGACGCCGTCTGGGTTCGCTCGTTCGGGTTCGCGCTCCAGGTCGCCGGCATGGTCACCGCGCTCGCCGCGGTGGGCGTGAGCCTGCACGCGACGCATGGTAAGTGCGCATCAGGCTCAGGCCCGCTGGATGTGTGGGCAGACCTCATGGTGGCGGCAATCATCATGTATAGCAGCGGATTACTCCTCTACAAGCAGGGCGCTACCTGGGCGGCGATCGCGGCCCTGGCGGCCACGGACGGTTACGTGATCGCGATCGCGGCGAGCAGGCCGGTGTCGGATCGGTCCCTGGGGATCGCGGTCCTCGCTGTGCACGCGGTGTGTTGCATCGTGGCTGCCTGGTGGGCCAGGCGGCTCCGCCACGCCGAAGCTCATATTCGGGCCAAGGCCAGCGAGGCCGGCCGGGTCCTGGTGATCGGGTGGGGAATCGTCCTGCTGCTGTTGATGTTCGGGCAGTCCGCCAATCACGCGGAGGCCAACTCCCAGCTCATCGGCCTGTTCCTGGTCACCGCGGTCAGCGCCGTCATGGGCAAGGGTTACACCGCCTACACCGAAGCCCTGCTCGCCGCCCGCCAGGCCATGACCCGGCTCGCCGCCGCAGAGACCGAAGCCAGCAACACTGCCGACGAAACCCGTCCGGAGCCGGACCGGCTCACCTATCACCTCGCGTCGATCTGGATGGCGGCCTGGTTAGCCGGGTGGCAAGCCCGGGCGATCGGCCAGGCCGGCGCCCAATCGGTTGCCGGATCAGTCGCAAGGCTCGGATCCGTGCTCAGCCGAGGTCCTCGGCCACGTGCATCCCACGGATCAGTCGACAAGTAAGCCGGCGCCCCTGGTCCGTTGCGCCGGCACCGGGCCTTGTGAAGCCTGAGGAGCTGTCCGGATGGGCGTCACGGTCGAGGATCAGGCACGGGACTACCGGATCGGCCACCTGCGCAGGTGCGACGCCGCCGTCCGCTTCCCTGTCCTGCGAACCACTGCTTAGCCCGCTCGAGTTCGGCCTCGACGAGATGGACAAGCTGGGCCGGATCGACTGGGTGATCTGTGGCGGTGAGTCCGGGCGGGGCGCGGCCTATGCACCCAGAGTGGGCACGGTCCCTGCGCGACGAGTGCCAGGCGGCTGGAGTGCCGTTCCTGTTCAAGGAGTGGGGTGCGTCCGGCAAGGGCACCGCTCCGGCCGAGTAGCCAGAGTCGTTCCCTCGTGAGTACCCGGCGGTAACCCATGCCTAGCGCGACCAAGCGGCATCTCTATCGCACCCGCACTGCGGGACATCGGCTGCGCGCAGTCCTGCATGGTGAGTCGGTGGCCTCGTGAACGCGATCTACCTTCCGCATTCTGACGAGACCACCCTGCCATTAAGCAGAGACCGCTCAATGAGGCAGGACGCCTGTCACCCATGCGGTAGCGACACCGGTCAGTATCGTGCCGGACGCTTCGCTCAGCGCGCTGGCCGCACGCCGCAGCCGACCTCGATCCTCCTGGTTGGCGGTTAGGTCGGCAGCCTCGCGCAGCAAGCTCACCAGCTGGTCGACCGCGTCGTCGCCATCCGGGTGAAGACCGGTTACCAGGTAAGCCTGTCCGCTGACCGAGAGGACCGTCACCTCGTCTTCGTAGCTTTCAGTGATCTGGAGGAAGCCTCGGCGTTCGAGCGCGTGGCATGCGCGGCGCACAATCGAGATGTCAACGTCAAGGTGCGAGGCAACCTCGTGCTCTTCGACCTCCACAGCGCCGACGTCGAACCGGCGTGTGACCTCCCGCAGCACGGGGTAGTCGCGGGTAGACCAGACGTCATCGAGTCGATCGTTCATGCCTTGAAGTGTGCCGCATGACGATCAACCCGCACCGGATCACCGTCGCCCAGTTCGACGTACTGGAGCAAACCCGATGACGAGCACCAAGCTGCGCTCCAGCGCAGTGAGATGGGCAGAGTCACGCCGGTTCGAAGGCGCCCTTCTCCTTATCCAAGCGCGACCATGCTCTCGTCAGTTGGTCGATAACGCGGAGCATCGATTCATACACGTCAAGCGTTCCCTCAACGGTTCTGACCGGCCGCGGCAATTCCCGCCTGTTCCATCTGCGGAACCGAAGGGTGGAGACGCCATCCCCACCCCACAGACTGTGAACAAGCGCGTTTCGCTCGTCCAGCACGGCCTCAGCTGCCTTCAGTGCGGCGAGGATGTCTTCCGTCAGGGGTGTCGGTTTTACCGCCTTCAGCAACTCACGGATGTAGGTCACGTTGGTGCTGGTGTTCTGGCCGAATGCGAGCTGAGGACCCCAAGGACTTTCGATCAGGTTGGCCAGGATGGTCGCGATCTCGATATCGACGTGGCCGGTCGTCATCCCGACCAAGCCAACGGCAGTGATCAGATCTCGATCTTGGGTGCGCGCCGCCAGTACGGCTTCCAATCTCTCATTCGTCATGCCCGGGAGTGTGCGGTATGAGGGCTATCACCGTCCAGCAGCCGTGGACATGGGCAATCATCCACGGCGGCAAGACGATCGAGAACCGCACCCAGCTCGGAACATGGCTGCCAGCTCGCGAATCGCGAATCGCGATTCAAGCCGGGACGCGCTGGCCGAAACGCGCCGCCGAGTCGCCGCTCGTGAAGGCCGCATGGTGGAGCGAGCACAACTCCTGCGATGACGGCGAGCCCATCCCCGCGCAGCCTTTGCCCCGCTGGCTGCTCGATGAGGATGAGGATTTTGGCGTCATCATCGGCACAGTCCTGGTTGATGACGTACACCTGGCGGATAGCTGCTGCCACCCGTGGGGAGAATCCGAGCCCGGCAAGGTTCACCTGGTGCTGGCAGGCCCGCGGGCCTGCGACCCGATCCCGTTCCGTGGCAACTTAGGACTCCTGACGCTGCCCGACAACATCGCGGAGCAGCTGGCATGAACGCCACTGTTCAGGCCGGCACGGTCCGGCACTACCGCTACGACACCGACCGGACAGTCCACGCCGGCGACTGGCTGATGATGCCACCTGCGGCTTCGACGACACCGCTCATTGTTCAGCCGTGAAGCTGCGGACAATCGTCGTTGGGCTGCAGGCGCTGACAGCGCGCCTGAAACCGTAGCCACCGAGCTCGCCGCAATCGCACACAACCCTGGGTTCCGGGACGCGCGAACCACCGGCCGCTTGTTATTCGTGGACGCTCGGACGATCCTGAACCGGTGAGCGCTAGATTTGAGGACGTCGCTGAGCGGCCCGGGGTGGATCCGGGCTGGCTGGCCAGCATCCCGAACAGTGGGGTCAACCAGCTGTGCGCGTTCTGCCGATCGGGCGCGGTGCGGTGGGTGCATGCGCTGGACCCA
>JBDSAN010000018.1:0-8520 GCA_039922115.1 Jatrophihabitantaceae bacterium | reverse complement strand
CGAACGAGCTCTATCGCGCCGCGGAAGCTTGGATCGCCGAGCACCAGGGCCGCAATCTCTTCGTCTATCTGCACGCGGTCGATCCGCACGCCCCGTACGATCCGCCGCCGCCCTTCGACGCGGTGCTCACGCCGACCCTGGCGTTGCCGCCACGTCCGATCGGTTGGTTCTGCGGGACCGCCGAGGATCCGGTCGATCCGGCTGAGGACTTCGAGCGGCAGAAGCGCTTCACCCCTTACACCGCGATCTACAACGCCAGCGGCCAGCCGGCGGCCAGCTTGCCGCTGCACTGGACGGCTGACGGCCTGCCGGTCGGGGTGATGCTGGTCGGACGGCCGGCCGGCGAGGCGGCCCTGCTGGCGCTGTGCGCGCAGCTCGAGAGCGCGGCGCCGTGGGCTGATCGGCACCCACCGATCTGGCACCGCTGAGCCCTTCGCTACCGTGTCGCAGTGGGTTCAACCGGCCTCGACGATCCGGCCAGGCGAACCCGCGAAGGCGATAACCGGGCGGAGGAGCGTGCATCATGAGCGTCGTGCAGACGGTGCTGGTCTTCGGCGGCATCCCGCTGGGCGTGTTCGGGGCGGTCGCGGCGCTGGTGCTCGGGCCAGGTGCGGTGCGCGCTCCGCGCTACCGGCCGGGCGGCGCCTGGGATTACCACCCGGTCTGGTACCTGCCGCACAGCCAGCAGCCGGCCGTCGAGTCGGCGCAGGTAGCCGGCCAGCCGGCAGCGTTGACCGGGTCGGTGGCCGAACCGGTGGTAGCGACCGGTGGTGCCAGCGGTGAGTGGTGAGGACGAGATGACTGCAGGAACCGCAATCGCGCCGATCGGCCAGTCCGGGCTGGCGGCTCGCTCGAAGGAATTCAGCACGCCACGGGTCGCTCCGGTCAGCCCCGATCGCCCGTTCAGGCCCAGCCAGCTGGCCCGGATCGACGAGGCGCTCTCGCTTGCGTCGGCTGAGACCGGACTGGTGTTCAGCGTCTATGTCGGCGTCCTGGGCGAACAGCCGCGCGCGAAAGCCGAGCGGCTGTTCGACAAGCTCGCAGCCAAGCACCCGGCCGCGGTGCTGCTGGCCGTTTCACCGGCTGAGCGGCGGCTCGAGATCGTGACCGGCGGCCAGTCCGCGCGCCGGATCCCGAACCGGATCGCCGGCCTGGCCGCGCTGGCGATGCGGGCTGCCTTCACCAGTGGTGACCTGACCGGCGGCATCGTCGGTGGCTTGCGCCAACTTGCGGATGCGGCCGGCGCAGCCTGACCACCCGATTGGCTATGCCAGGGAGCCAGCCAATTAGCGGATGCGGCCGGCGCAGCCTGACCACCCGATTGGCTGTCCCGACACACTCGGGTAACCAATTCGTTCGCCGAACGAACTAAGTGTTGGATAAGCTAATCAGCGATGACAATCTTGCTGCCCACTGACTCGGCCCACCTCGCGGCGGTGGCCGCGCTCAAGGACTCCTACGTCGCGATACCGCCCGGCCAACAGGTACGGCTGGCCAAGCGCACCTCGAACCTGTTCCGTCCGCGCACCGACGACCCGGTGGCCGGCCTGGATGTGTCCGGTCTGACTGGGGTGATCTCGATCGACCCGGCAGCGCGAACCGCGGACGTGCAGGGCATGTGCAGCTACGAGGCGCTGGTCGCGGCCACCCTGCCACATGGCCTGATGCCGCTGGTGGTGCCCCAGTTGAAAACCATCACGCTCGGCGGCGCGGTCACCGGACTGGGCATCGAATCATCCTCGTTTCGCAATGGATTGCCGCACGAGTCGGTGCTCGAGATGGACATCCTGACCGGTTCCGGCCAGCTGTTGACGGTGAGCCCGACCGAGCATCCTGACCTGTTCGCCGGCTTCCCCAACTCATACGGCAGCCTCGGCTACGCGGTCCGGCTCCGGATCGAGCTGGAGCAGGTGTTGCCGTTCGTCGGCCTGCGGCACGTCCGCTTCAGCGACCTGGACGAACTGGCCGCCGCGATCAGCACCATCTGCGAGCAGGGGTCCTTCGACGGCGAGCCGGTCGACTTTCTCGATGGCGTGATGTTTTCTACCAGCGAGAGCTACCTGAGCCTCGGCCGCTGGGTGAGCAGCCCGGCCGCCGCTGGCGTCGAGTCGGCCAGCGACTACACCGGCCAGCAGATCTACTACCAGTCGGTGCGCGCGCTGGCCCGTGATTGCCTGCACGTTGCTGACTACCTCTGGCGCTGGGATACCGACTGGTTCTGGTGTTCGGGCGCCTTCGGCGTGCAGAACCCGGTGATCCGCCGGTTCTGGCCGGCCAGGTATCGCCGCAGCGACTTCTACCACAAGCTGATCGGGCTCGACCATCGGTTCAAGGTGGCGGACAAGATCGATCGGGTGCGCAAGCTCGGACCGCGCGAGCGAGTTGTCCAGGACGTGGAGATCCCGCTGGACCGGACACCGGATTTCCTTCGCTGGTTTGCCGACAACGTGGCAATGAGCCCGGTCTGGTTGTGCCCGCTGAAGCTGCGCGATCGTCCTGGAATGAACAGCTTGACCGGCCAACCCTGGCCGCTGTATCCGCTGTCTGCCGGCCAGGTCTATGTCAACGCCGGCTTCTGGGGTACCGTCCCGATCCTCGAAGGCCGCGCGGAAGGCGACGTCAACCGCCTGGTGGAGCAGGCCGTGGCCGACCAGCACGGGCATAAGTCGCTGTACTCCGACGCTTACTACGATCGGGAGACCTTTGCCGCCATTTACGGCGGTCAGATATATGCCGGCCTGAAGGACAAATATGACCCCGATCATCGACTGACCGGGCTGTATGAGAAAGCGGTGGGACGACATTGAGAATCGCCGAGCTGGTTTCGATGCTGACGGTCAACGAGCCACCGGTCCGCTTCAGAGCCTATGACGGCAGCAGCTTCGGCGCCGAGGACGCCCAGATCACCCTGGACCTGAAGAGCGAACGGGGCCTGCGCTACCTGGCCACCGCGCCCGGTGATCTCGGCCTGGCCAGGGCCTACATCAGCGGCGACCTGGTGCTAAACGGAGCCCATCCCGGCGATCCGTACGACGCGCTGGTCGCGCTGGGCAGTTGGCGGTTCCGCCGGCCGAGCCCGAAAGAGGCGGCGACGCTGCTGTCCGAGCTGGGCTGGCGCAACCTGCTACCGCCCCCGCCGCCGGCTCAGGAGGCGTTGCCTCGCTGGCGTCGCTCGACCATCGGCCTGCGCCACTCGCGGGCCCGCGACGCCCAGGCGATCAGCAAGCACTATGACGTGTCCAACGAGTTCTACCGTTACGTCCTCGGCCCGTCGATGGCATACACCTGCGCGGTATTCCCCAAGCCGGACGCCAGCCTGGAGGAGGCGCAGGAGGAGAAGTTCGACCTGGTCGCGCGCAAGCTGGGCCTGGAACGTGGCATGCGGTTGCTGGACATCGGTTGCGGTTGGGGCGGCATGGCCAGGCATGCGGCCAAGCATTACGGTGTGCACGTGGTCGGCGTGACGCTGTCGGCGGCTCAGGCCGAGTGGGGGACCGCGGCCGTTGAGCGGGACGGGTTGACCGATCAGGTCACCATCCTGCACAGCGACTACCGGGACGCGCCGGGCCTGGGCTACGACGCGGTCAGCTCGATCGGGCTGACCGAGCACGTGGGCGTGGACAATTACCCTGCCTACTTCGGTTTCATCCGGGACAAGCTGCGTGATGGTGGCCGGCTGCTCAACCACTGCATCACCCGGCCGGACAACAAGCAGAAGGCGCTACCGGGGCAGTTCATCGACCGCTATGTCTTCCCGGACGGGGAGCTGACCGGCTCGGGCCGGATCATCGTCGAGGCCCAGGATGCCGGCCTGGAGGTGCGGCACGAGGAGAACCTGCGCGAGCACTACGCGTTGACCCTTGCGCTGTGGTGCCAGAACCTGGTCGAGCACTGGGACGAGTGCGTGGCCGACGTCGGTGAGGCCACTGCCAGGGTCTGGGGTCTGTACCTGGCCGGATCGCGGTTGGGCTTTGAAACAAACGGGATTCAGCTGCACCAGGTGCTGGCGGTCAAGGTCAGCGAGACCGGCGATGCGCGGTTCCCGCTGCGCCCGACCTGGGGGTCATGACCTGGCTGCGGCTGCCTGATCGGTGGCCCGAGCGACCAGCGCGCGGGCCAGTTCGGCCCGTCCTTCGCCGATCAGCCGGCGCAACGCGGCCGGGTGCGCCGGATTGGCCAGGAAGCCGTCAGCCAGCGCGATGGTGTGCTCGCTGATCGCGGCCGACCAGTTCGGGAACAGGCCCACCACCAGGTCCTGGGCGGTCTCCGGGCTGCGCTGCTGCCAGATCTCGGCAGCTTGCAGGAAGTACCGCTCGATGTAGGGCTGCAGCAGTTCGTCCTGTAGCGGATGGTGGAAACCGGCCATCGTGGCGCGCATCTGGGCATTGCTCAGCCGGACGTCATTGATCGCGCTGTTCCAGGCCGCCGCCTTGGCCTGCGGCCGCGGTAACAGCGATCGGGCAGTGGCCATTGCACGGACGCCGGCCGACGTGCGATCGGCCGCGGCATGCTCGGCAATCTCGGCCTCGCCCAGCCGGCCGCGCGCGACCAGAGCCTGCACCAGCGCCCAGCGCAGGTCAGTGTCCACGGCGAGCCCGTCCAACCGGTGTTCGCCGGACAGCAGCCGGGCCAGCCAGTCGGTGTGGGCATCGGTACTGCCCGCCATGATCACCGCGTGCACCCAGGCGAACTGATGGTCCGAGCCGGCTTGCGCGGACTCGGCGGCCGTGATTGCCGCATCAGCAAAGGTGATCCGTCCGGTCGGCGCCCAGGCCGGGTCGGCGAAGGCTTCCAGCGCGCGTACCACCTGGCGGTGTACCGACTGCACGACGCCGATCTCGCTTTCCAGCGGAGCATTGGCAACGGCCAGTTCCAGGTAGTCGCGGGTGGCCAGCTCACCGTCGCGCACCATGTCCCAGGCCGAGGACCAGCACAGTGTCCGGGCCAGCGGATCGGTCAGCGCGGCCAGGCCGCCGGTGCGCATCGTGTGCAGGCTGTGTGCGTCCAGCCGCAGCTTGCAGTAGGTCAGGTCGTCGTCATTGACCAGCACCAGGTCCGGACGTTGCAGGCCGATCAGCTCGGGCACCTCGGTACGCTCACCGGCCAGATCGAGTTCTACCCGATGGGTACGAACCAATTCACGCCGGCCGGCATCGTCGGTGAAGCTGTACAGGCCGACCGCGATCCGGTGCGGACGCAGCACATTGTCCTTGGCGGTGCGTCGCGGTGCGGTCTGGACCAGGTCGAATGAGCTGAACCGGCCGTGCTCGTCCACCCCGAAGTCGCTGGACACCGTATTCAGGCCGCTGGTCTCCAACCAGGCCCTCGCCCAGCCGGTCAGCTCGCGGCCGGAGGCGGCCTTCAACGAGGCCAGCAGGTCGGTCAGGGTGGTGTTGCCGAAGGCGTGGTCGGCGAAGTACTGCCGGACGCCGGCCAGGAATTCCTCCAGGCCGACGTAGGCCACCAGCTGCTTGAGCACGCTGGCGCCCTTGGCGTAGGTGATGCCATCGAAATTCACCTCGACCGACTCGGCGTCCGGGATGTCGCAGGCAATCGGGTGGGTCGAGGGCAGTTGGTCCTGCCGGTAGGCCCAGGTCTTTTCGATATTGCCGAACGTGGTCCAGGCATTCGTCCAGCGAGTGGCCTGTGACTGCGCGATGGTTGCGGCCCATTCGGCGAAGGACTCGTTCAGCCACAGGTCATCGAACCAGCGCATGGTGACCAGGTCGCCGAACCACATGTGCGCCATCTCGTGCAGCACGGTCGCCGCTCGCCGCTCGTAGCGGGCGTCGGTCACCCGGCTGCGGAAGACGTAGTCCTCCAGGAAGGTCACGCAGCCGGCGTTCTCCATCGCGCCGGCGTTGAACTCCGGTACGAACAGCTGGTCGTACTTGCCGAAGGCGTAGCGGTAGCCGAAGTTCTTGTGATACCAGTCGAAACCCTGCTTGGTGACGGTGAAGATCTCGTCGGTGTCGAAGTACTCGGCCAGCGAACCCCGGCAGAACAGGCCCAGGTCGATCCCATCGTGCTCGGCGCGTGCCTCGAAGTACGGGCCGGCCACCAGCGCGGTCAGGTAGGTGCTCAGCCGTGGCGTGGTCGCGAACGTCGTGGTGCGCCGGGGACCGGCATCGCTGACCGAGCTGACCGCGCCGTTAGAGATCACCTTCCAGCGCGCGGGCGCGGTGACCTGCAGGCTAAAGCTGGCTTTGAGATCAGGCTGATCGAAGCAGCCATACATCCGCTTGGCATCGGTGGTCTCGAACTGGCTGTACAGGTAGACCTCATCGTCGATCGGATCGACGAACCGGTGCAGGCCCTGCCCGATCGAGGTGTAGAGCAGGTCCCCGTCGATGATCAACACGTTGTGCTCGGCGAGGCCGTCCAGGATGATCCCGGCCGAGGGACGGTAGTCGGCGGTGTCGATCGGGCGGCCGTTCAGGCTCACCTCGTGCAGTCGCTCGGCGACCACGTCGACGAAACTCGACGCGCCGGGGCGGTTGGCGCTGAAGCTGATCGTGCTGCGCGACCGAAAGGTGCGCTCGCTGGCAGCTCCATCTGCGTCGGTCAGGTCGAGCATCACGTGGTAGGAGTCGATCCGCAGCAGCGCTGCCCGGGTTGCCGCGTCCTGCTTGGTAAGGTTCGGCGTCTGCACCGTGTTGGCATCTATTGTCAGAGTGTCGAACTCACCGGAGTGCTGGCCTGAATCGCTCCTGCTGGGCACGGAATGCAGCTCCTAACGGTTTTGTTGGACCCTGAATGAAGCTATTCTTTCATATTTAATCAGACAGTAGGGGTATCAGATGACGACTGCTCAGACGCCGGCCGACGACTCCCGCACCCAGGTTGATTTCTGGTTCGACCCGCTGTGCCCGTTCGCGTGGGTGACCTCTCGCTGGATTCTGGAGGTCGAAAAGGCCCGTGATCTCGATCTGAACTTTCATGTGATGTCACTGTCGGTGCTGAACAAGGATCGGCCCGAACTGCCCGAGCAGTACCGCGAGATGATGGACCGTGGCTGGGGCCCGGTTCGGGTGGCGATCGCCGCCGAGCAGCACGCCGGCACCGGCTCGCTGCGCGAGCTATACACCGCGCTGGGCACCAAGCACTTCGGCGGCGAACGCGAGTACGACCGCGACGTGCTGATCGAGGCGCTGACCGATGCCGGGCTGCCGGCATCGCTGGCCGATGCCGCCGATTCGACCGACTACGACGAGGCGCTGATCAAGTCCCATCACGCGGGTATGGACGCGGTTGGCTTCGAGGTCGGCACCCCGGTGATCCACGTCGATGGCGTGGCCTTCTTCGGCCCGGTCTTGACCAGGATTCCGCGCGGTGAGGATGCCATTCGGATCTGGGACGGCACCCGGCTGCTGGCCGGCTACCCGTACTTCTTCGAGCTCAAGCGGACCCGCACCGAGAGCCCGATCTTCGACTGAGCCGGCCCGGATGAGCCAGCCGATCTTTCATATCGTCGGCCACCGGCACTGGCAGGCGGCCTGCGAACTCGGCAGTTACGCCCCGGAGTCGCTGGCCGCCGAGGGCTTCGTGCATTTCTCCTACGCCGACCAGGTAGCCCGTACCGCCAATGCCCGTTTCGCTGATCAGGACGGCCTGATCGTGGTCGAGTTCGATCCGGCCAGGCTGGCCGCGCCGGTTGTCGATGAGGACCTTTACGGCGCCGGGGAACTGTTCCCGCACGTCTACGGCGCGATCCCGACCGCGGCCGCTACCGGCAGCCATCAGCTGGTGCGCGAGCCGACCGGGCAGTACGCCTTCGATGGCGGCCGGTGACGCGGGACTCAGCGAAGCCGGTCCCGTAACCGGGGATCGCTGACGAACCATGGCTGTTCCGGTTCGGGCGCGGCATCCGGGTCAGCGGCAGGCGGGCGGTGCGCGGTGAGTTCGGCCTGATCCAGCGCGGCGTCGATCTCGGCGGCTTCGCGCGCATCGGCCCGGACCCAGCGCCGGAACACCAGTAGCAGGAAAGGCAAATCCAGTAATTCCGCGACGCACCACAGCACGCCGCCGCCGATCTGCTGGTCGTGCAACCACGGCAGCGCGCTCGCGCCACCGAGGTTGCGCTGGCTGAAGTAGCTGGACACCGGGTGGGTGGACAGTCGCAGCACGATGCCCGGCACCGCATCGATCAGCAATTCCAGCACGCCGATCGCCACCGCGGCGCCGACCGCTGCCGAGCTGGCGACGTCGCCGGCAGCGACCAGCGGTAGCACGATCAGCGCGCCGATCAGCAGCAGCATCAGCTGTACCAGCCAGCCGATCGCGAGGTGGCCGGCCACCCAGCCGGGCACCGGCCCGAACAGGCTGACCACGCACACCAGCGGTACCAGCGCCGGTCCGAGCAGCGGCGAGGAGAACCGGCGGCCGATCGGGGAGTCGGCCAGCCGGGGCAGCAGCGCGCCGGGCCGGCCGGCTCGAACCAATTCGATCGGCTGGCCGCACATCAGCGGCAGCGGCACCACCAGCAGCAGCGCCAGCGACTGGCTCACCCAGACCCAGTAC
>JBDSAN010000017.1:0-6498 GCA_039922115.1 Jatrophihabitantaceae bacterium | reverse complement strand
TGGCGGCGCGGCCTACTACGGCCCGAAGATCTCGGTGCAGGCGCGCGACGCGATCGGGCGCACCTGGCAGATGTCGACCATCCAGTACGACTTCAACCAGCCGCGTGGTTTCGAGTTGGAATACCAGGCCGCTGACGGCACTCGGCAACAGCCGGTGATGATTCACTCTGCCAAGTTCGGCTCTATCGAGCGGTTCATGGGGGTGCTCACCGAGCACTATGCCGGTGCGTTCCCGGCCTGGTTGGCGCCGGTTCAGGTCGTGGGCATCCCGGTCACCGAGGATCAGGTGGACTACCTGTACGAGGTGGCGCGACGGCTGCGGCAGCAGCAGATTCGGGTCGAGGTAGATGCCAGTTCCGACCGGATGCAGAAGAAGATTCGCTCGGCGCAGCAGGCGAAAGTGCCGCTGATGCTGATCGCGGGCGGCAAGGACGCAGAGGACGGCGCGGTGTCGTTCCGGTTCCGTGATGGCGAGCAGCTCAATGGGGTTCCGGTTGACTGGGCCATCGAGCAGATCGTCGCGTTCGTGGCCAGCCGGGCCAACCATTCGCCCTCGCTGCCCGATATTGCACCGGTCGTTCGCGAGGAGCCGTGAGCGGGCCCGAAGCGGAGCTGCCGTATGAGTTCGCAGGGACCCCGGACGCCTTTCAGCGGCTGTGGGCACCGCACCGGATGGTCTACATCGGGGGCGAGGCCAAGCCTGCCTCTGATGCCGAACACCATTGCCCGTTCTGCGAAATCCCGTCCGGCAGCGATCGCGATGGGTTGGTGGTGGCGCGTAGTGAGCTGGTGTATGCGGTGCTCAACCTGTACCCGTACAACCCCGGTCATCTGATGGTCGTGCCGTACCGGCATATCGCTGACTACACCGAGCTGACCGAGCCCGAGGCTGCTGAGCTGGTCGCGTTTACCCAGCGTGCGATGGCCACCTTGCGTGCGGTGGCTCGACCGCAGGGCTTCAACCTGGGGGTCAACCAGGGTGTGGTCGGCGGTGCCGGAATCGCCGCGCACCTGCACCAGCACGTGGTGCCGCGCTGGGGCGGCGACATGAATTTCATGCCGGTGATCGGCCACACCCGGGTGCTGCCGCAGTTGCTCACCGACACTCGCGACCTGCTCGCAGGTCGCTGGGATGAGTCGGTGCCGGGCGAAGGTGAGCCGGTGCCGAGCGAGGCCGAGCCGATGGCAAGCGGGGTAGAACCGGCCTAGACCGGCTGGATTTCTCGGTTGTTCCGCTGCTGCGCCTCGGCGATCAGTCGTGCGTCTAATGCCTCCAGTTGCCGGCGGGCGGTCTCGACATCACGCATCAGGCCGAGCAGCTCATTCTCAGCCAACGAGCCAAACGGCAGATTGAGCAGCGGCCCGATCGCCGCCGAAACCGCCCCCGCTGTCATACCCAGAACACTAGGACAGGGGTCTGACAACCATCCCGGCTAACCCAAGAACACCCTGAGAAACACAACCCAAACACGAACGGTGCCGATCACGAGTGGGCAGTTACCCGCCCGACACGCCGCCGGCAACCGCCCACTCGACGCACAACCGCCCACTCGCGCCGAGGAAGCCCGCGCAACCGCCCACTCACCGCGCAACCGCCCACTCGCGCCGAGGAAGCCCGCGCAACCGCCCACTCGTGCCAAGGCTGCCCACGCAACTGCCCACTCGTGCCAGGACATCCGCAACCGCGCCCGGTCGCGCCAAGGAACTACCGAGAATGCCCCAAGAAATACACGGGGATCTCGATCGCAGAAACAGCTCAGCACCGGCCCGCCACGAATGGCGAACCGGTGCTGATCAGCTAGTGCTAGCCCTGCGGACCGGAACTGTCCGGCTCTGCGAGGAAGCCTTTGATGCCCTTGGCCGCGACGGCAGCCAGGCCGCCGACCACCAGCAGGATCGCGAACTTCTTCTTCTTGCTGCGCTTGCCCGGCTCTACCCGCTCGCTGGCCGCGGCCAGTGCCCGAGCCGCTTCGGATCGGACGTCCACCAGCGCGTCCGCGCCGCGTTTGCGAGCCTTCTTCGCCTGCTTGCGGGCCTGCTTGCGTCGCGCATCGGCTTCGCTGGCGGTCTGCTTGCGGCGGCGTTCGGCCTCGGCCCGGGCCTGCTTGCGCGCTCGCCGGCCGCGCGCCGCGAGCGCCTCGACGCCGGACCCGACCGCGCTGCCGATCGAATCAGCCGCGCTTCGAGCGTTGTCCGACACCGCCGAACCGGCCGACCGCGCAGACTCGGCCACCGTGTGCGCGGCATCCTGCACGGCGTCGGCGACCTCTGACTGGGTTCGACTCCTGCTCACCTTGGACTCCCATCCGAGTTCTCGGCACCAGGTGGTTGCGGTACCTCACTGATGAACCTACCCAATGGCGCCAGGCGGCGGTCAGCACGGCGTGCCAAATCGCTCGACTACGGCTCGCGGCAAATGCGAAGGTGTGCCCATGAGTTGGACGTTCACCACCGATCCGGAGCTGTATGCCGACCGGGTGCTAGCGCTGCTGACCAGCCGTCCTGAAGCGAACACGCTGCCGTTGACGGTGCTCGAGACCGTCCGGGCCGGCCAGCAGTTCGGCGCGGCCGCTCCGCTGTTCGGTTGGTATGCCGGCGACAGCTCGGTCACCGGCGCGGTGTCGATGACGCCGCCGTACGGCCTGCTGCTGGCGGAGGTGCCGGCCGGCAGCGAGGCCGACCTGGTCGAGCGGCTGCGCCAGGACCAGGTCGAGGTGCCCGACGTGGCCGGCGAGCTGGCTACCGTCGATAGGTTCGTCGCGCACTGGACGAAGGGCACCGCGCTGACCACCGAGGTGCTGCTACGCCAGCGGCTCTATCGCCTGGACGGCCTGCGACAGCCGCCGAACCCGCCGCCAGGTTCAGCCCGCCCGGCGACCGAGGCCGACCTGGACCTGGTGATGGACTGGATGCTGGCCTTCCAGCAGGAGGCCGAACCCCGCTCGATGGCGCCGGCCAGCTCGATCTACCAGCGGCGTGCCGCGCTCGGCCTGCTGTGGTTCTGGTGCGACGTGGCCGGCCAACCGGTCGCCTTCGCCGGACGCAACGTCGAGGTCGCCGGAGCGAGCCGGATCGGGCCGGTGTACACGCCGCCGCCGTTCCGCCAGCGGGGCTACGGCGCGGCTGCCACCCATGCCTGCAGTCAGGACGCGCTCGATCAGGGCGCCCAGGCGGTGTTGCTGTTCACCGACCTGGCGAACCCGACGTCGAATTCGGTGTACCGGTCGCTCGGCTACCGGCCGGTGGACGAGCGGATCATCGTCAAGTTCGACTAAGCCGTCGTTAGTCTTATCAGACAACAGCCAGTCAGGATGACCAGGACGAGCAGGGCGGAGCTCAGATCGATGGTGCAAGTCAGCCGACGAGCGCCGCAGCGACCGGCGCCGGCGCTGGATCGTGGCGCAGGTAGCCCCGGCCGAAGCTGCCGGCCCCGCCGGTGATGGCGCGCAACGTCGCGGCATAGCGAAGCAGTTCCAGCGCCGGCACCTCGGCGTGGATCACGCTGCGGCCGCGAGCGCGCGGGCCGTCCTCGGTCACCGGCTCGGTCCCGGTGACCCTGCCCCGCCGGCCGGACAGGTCCGACAGCACCGTCCCGATGTGCTCATCGGCAACGGTGATCTGGACCGACTCGATCGGTTCCAGGATCTGCACCGAGCCACGCATCGCGGCGTCCTTGACCGCTAGCCCACCGGCCACCTGAAAGGCGGCATCGGAGGAATCGACGCTGTGCGCCTTGCCGTCCAGCAGGGTTACCCGCACATCGGTTACCGGAACCGTCGAGACCACGCCGAGTCCCAGCTGGTGGCGAACGCCCTTCTCGACCGAACCGATGAAGTTGCTCGGCACCGCGCCACCGACCACCCGATCGACGAACTCGACCCCGTTGCCCCGGGGTAGCGGCTCGACCTCGACGTCGCAGACCGCGTATTGCCCGTGCCCGCCGGACTGCTTGACCAGCCGGCCATGCCCGCTCGCCTTCGCGGTGAAGGTGGCCAGCAGCCGCACCCGGACCGGCTCGGTGTCAACAGCGGCGCCGGCCCGCAGCCGGGACAGCACCACGTCACCGTGCGCCTCGCCCAGGCACCAGAGCACCAGCTGGCCGGTCTCGACGTTGCGCTCGATCCGGACCGCCGGATCGGCCGCCGCCAACCGTCCGAGCGCCTTGGCCAGGCCGTCCTCGTCGTTGCGGGTGGCTGCTCGTACCGCGATCGGCAGCTGCGGCTCAGGCAATTGCCACGGCAGGATCGCCAGCGGCAAGCTCTGCTCCGACAGCGCATCGCCGGTCTCGGCGCTGCTCAGCCGGGCCACCACGCAGAGGTTGCCGGCCATCACAGCCTCGATCGGATTGAGCGCCGCATCCAGCAGGATCGCGGTCTTCTCATCGTCGTCGTGGTCCGGGTGGCCCCGGTCGGCGCCACCGTGGCCGGACACGTGCAGCGCGGTATCGGTGCGGATCGTCCCGGAAAACACCCGGACGAGGGACAGCCGACCCAGGTACGGGTCGACCCAGGTGCGGACCACCTCGGCCGCCAGCGGGCCGGCCGGGTCGCTGGCCAGCTCCGGGCCGGCAGCGCCGACCGGGGTCCAAGCCAGCGGCAGCGGCCGCTCGACCGGGGTGGGAAAGCCGGCCACGATCAGGTTCAGCAACTCGGTCAGGCCGATGCCGGACGGTGCGCAGACCGGCACCACCGGGTGAAAGTGGCCGCGTCCGACGGCGGTGTGCAGGTCCGCGGTGAGCAGCGCCGGATCGAGGTCCTCGCCGGCCAGGTAGCGATCCAGCAGCGATTCGTCCTCGCTCTCGGCGATCACCGCCTCGATCAGCGCCGACCGATCCGCCTCGTGCGCCGGGTCGGCCGAGATCAGCAGTTCCAACAGCTGATCGGGTGCCGATTCCGAGGGCAGGTACAGCGGCAGCACCGCGTTGCCGTCCACCCCGCCGAAGGCCTGCCGACAGGCGGCGATGGTGTGTTCCAGGTCGGCCCGGGGCGCATCCAACCGGTTGATCACCACCGCGCGCGGGGTGCCCAGCGCGGCGCATTCCTCCCACAACGCAAGCGTGGTCTGGTCGAGGTCATCGGCGGCCGAGACCACGAACAGCGCGGCGTCGGCAGCACGCAGGCCGGCCCGCAGCTCGGGAACGAAGTCAGCGAAGCCCGGCGTATCGAGCAGGTTGATGACCGCGCCCTGGTAGCTGAACGGGCACACCGAGAGAAAGACTGAGCGTTGTTGGGAAATCTCGACCGGGTCGGAATCTGAGGTGGTGGTTCCATCAGCGACTGTGCCGGCCCGGCTGAGCGCACCGGTCGCGGCCAGCAGGTGCTCGACCAGCGTCGTCTTGCCGACCCCGCTATGACCCACCACGGCCACATTGCGGATGTGCTGCGGGCTGGCGGGGACCGCCGCGGGTAGCCTGCCCGCTTTGCCGCCGGCCTTGCTTGGCGCGCGCACCGATGTCTTATTGGACATTGCCGATCACCCCGATGTCATTCGACACCCAAGATCGCTCGCTGGCAACCCGTCCGCACTGGTCATCGGGGGCACGATCAGTGGGTGCCTAGCCGAGCCAATACCGGTGACCGCCGCGCTCGCCGGACAAACCGAGATCCATTCGTAGCGTGGGCTACTTGTGAGTTGATGGTGGCCAGTCGATCATGACGTCATGATCGCATTAGCGGTAATTGTTGGGGTCCTGATCCTTGGCGGGATGTTGAGCCTGCTCCGAATGCGGCCGTCCTCGGCTCGGCTGGATCGGTTGCGTGCTTTCGATCCCGAGGCGGCCGGCCGGCTGGAGGCCCAGCGGGTTGAGCATCAGATGCGGGCAGCGAGCCAGACCCAAAGCGGCTCCGGCATTTTCTGAGCCGAGTTCGGTCGAGCTAACCCGCAGGTTCGGCTGGCGCGGTGCGCCGGCGGGGCTCGGCCGAGCCGACGGCTATCGTTGAGCGGTGCTGAACCTGCTCCGGGCCCCGATCGGCAAGGCCATCACCCCGCTTGCCCAGTGGCTGGTCCGGCGTGGGGTGACCCCCGACATGATCACCGTCGCCGGCACCCTCGGCGCGACGATCGCGGCGCTGATCTGCTACCCCCGTGGGGATTTCTTCGTCGGGACGCTGTTCGTCTGGGCCTTCGTGATGTTCGACATGGTCGATGGCGCGGTGGCCCGGATCGGCGGCCTGACCAGCAGGTTCGGCGCGGTGCTGGATTCCAGCTGCGACCGGATCGCCGACTCGGCGGTGTTCGCCGCGCTCGGCTGGTGGTTCGCCCGGCACGACCAGCCGGCGCTGCTGGCTGCGACCCTGCTGTGCCTGGTGCTCGGCTCGCTCACCTCATACATCAAGGCCCGTGCCGAAGGCGCTGGCTTCACCTGCAACGTCGGTATCGCCGAGCGCTCTGAACGGTTGATCATCGTGCTGGTCGGCACCGGGCTGACCGGGTCGCCGATCGGGGTGCCCTACGCCCAGGCGATCGCGCTCTGGATCCTGGTCGCGGCCTCCACGGTCA
>JBDSAN010000016.1:0-4704 GCA_039922115.1 Jatrophihabitantaceae bacterium | reverse complement strand
TACACACCGTGATCCTGGACGTGGCCCACCGGCAGGAAGAGTTCGAACAACTCGCCGCGGCACTGACCGTCGCGCGGAAGAAGGAGGTCACGTGATGTCGCAGACCTGGTCCGACGACCAACCCGTGTACCTGCGCTCTGACGTGGCTGTCGAGCCGCTGATCAACAGTTACTACGCCTGGCTGCATCTGGTCTCGCCGGCGACCGCGGCGATGAACTTCAGCAAGTTCATCGCTCCGCTGCTCGAGTCGTTTCTGGCCGAGCCGGAGTTGCACCTCGATTCCGCCCGTGACCCGCGGCTGCGCGGCGGCATGTTCGTCGGCCTGGACAGCGACCGGCGCGAGGAGGTGCGCGCCCTGCAGGCCCGGCTGGCCGACCCGGCAGGGCCTACCTCGGTGCTGGCTGCCGGACTGGACGCCTTAAGCATCACGTTGCAGGAGCGGGCGTCGGGCTGGGATCTGACCGACGTCTATGACTCGGTGCCCGTTGCCCTGCGCGGCCTGGTCGAGCTGGTCTATGACCTGGAGGACCACGCGCGGGTGCGGCTCAACGAGCGGATGCTGTACCGGTCCTACTTCGACCCCGGGCAGCACTGCGTCGACCTGTCGATCGCGGACGCCGATGAGCGTCCCTTCGCGATGACGACACCTCGGCTGCCCCGGCCGGGGCACCTGCAGTTGGCCGTGCCGCTGTCGGACCCGCGGCTGGATGAGTTGTTCGGCGCGCAGTTGCGGCCGATGCCGTACGGCCGGTTGCGGTCCCTGTTCGAGCTCGAGGACCACCAGCTGACGGTCCTGGACACCTTGTTGACCGAGCGGCCGGACGCCGGCCACCAGCGGCAGTGCCCGGCCGGCGAGACCCGGGTCCGATACTTCGGACACGCCTGCCTGGTCGTCCAGCACGGTGATCTCACGGTGGTCGCCGATCCGTTCATCGCCGACCGGCGTGCCGAGGGCCGGTACACCCACGAGGACCTGCCGGACCGGCTGGACTGGGTGGTCATCACCCACGGCCACCAGGACCACCTGGAGCTGGGCACGCTGCTCAAGCTGCGTCATCGGATCGGCACGATCGTGGTGCCGCGGGCCGGTTCGGGCGCGCTGCAGGACCCGTCGCTCAAACTATGCCTGCAGGCGCTGGGCTTCGAGCGGGTGATCGAAGTCGAGGCCGGTGAGGAGATCCGGGTCGGCGACGGCCGGATCGTGGCCTGCCCGTTCGTCGGCGAGCACTGCGACCTCGACATCGGCGCCAAGGCCACCTACCTCATCGAGGTACCCGGTCGGACGATCTACGTCGGTGCCGACAACCGCGGCCTGGACGAGCGGGTCTTCGAACTGACCCGCGACCTGGTCGGTCCGGTCGACATGGCATTTCTCGGGATGGAGTGTGACGGGGCACCGCTGCTCTGGCTCTACGGTCCGCTGTTCTCACGACGGGTGGACCGCAAGCTGAGCCGCAGTCGCAAGCTCAACGGGTCCGACGCGGTGGAGGCGATGCGCATCGTACGGGCGCTGGGCACCGCGGAAGCGTACGTGTACGCGATGGGCCGGGAGGAGTGGCTGGGCTTCATCATGGCGACCTCGTACACCGAGGACTCCTATCAGCTGCAGCAGACGAGGGTGTTTCTCGACGAGTGCGCGGCCATCGGCATCAAGGCGGACCAACTGCTCGGCCAGGCCGAATTCCACGTGTCGCTCGTCGGCGGCGAGGATCCTGCATGACGATTGTCGAGTCGAGCTATCTCACCGTCCGCGACGGCACTGAACTCGCCGCCTACGTCTTTCGGCCCAGCGTCGCGAAACCGGTCCCGGTGGTGTGGTTGCACGATCGGTACCACCAGGTGTGCCCGCCGCCGCCCAGCGCGGAACACGCCGACGTGGTGGGGTCGCTGATCGGAGCAGAGCCGTTCGACCTGGGATTGGAGCCGGCCGAGCCCGGTCCCTCGCTCCGGGCGTTCGCCTGGGCTCCCCGGCTGCTGCGCGAGGGCATCGCGGTCGCGGTGGTCGATTCCCGGGGCAGCGGTGCGTCCGGCGGCATCAGCGACGGCCCGTTCTCCCCCGCCGAGACCACGGACTGCTACGACGTGACCGAATGGCTCGCCGCTCAGGACTGGTGCAGCGGCCGGGTGGGCATGGCCGGTCGGTCCTATCTGGGCATCTCGCAATTCCTGGCCGCGAGCGCCGCACCGCCGCATCTGGTGGCGGTCTTCCCGCAGATGGCCTTGTTCGACCTGCACAACTTCTGCTACGACGGCGGCATCTTCCGCGACGACTTCGCCGCCGCCTGGGGTGCAATCGTCGAGCGACGGGACTGCCTGGACCCAGCAGTCGCCGTGGCGACCGATCCGGATACGGTCCGGCTCGCCCGCTACCGCGACCGCCATCGCGCTAACACCCCGGTCGCCGAGCTGTTCGCCCGGAACCGGCGCCGCACGGACGCCGATCCGGTGACCGGCGAACAGCTGTTCCTGAGTCGCAGCCCGTCCGAGCGGGTGGCCGCGATCAACGCCAGCGGGGTTGCCGTCTACAACCTCGGGGGGTGGCACGACGTGTGGGCCCGGGACACCCTCGAGTGGGAGCAGCAGCTGCAGGTGCCGCATCGGACCGTGCTCGGCCCGTGGAGCCACACCGGCGGGATCGTCGGCAGCGACCGGTACAACCTGATCGAGGAGCACGCACGCTGGTTCGGCCACTGGCTCAAGGGCGACCCGCAGACGGGCACCGACTCGCGGGTCCGGTACTTCGCAATGGGCTCTGCCGAGCGCGGCGGTTGGCGACAGGCTGATCAGTGGCCACCGCCCGGGTTGGTCACACTGCCGATCTACCTGGACACGCACGGCTCGCTCAGTACCACCGCGCCGGCGGTGCCCGGCCGGCAGATAGGCGCGCATCCGGTCGATTGGGCGGCCAGCTCCGGTCCCCATTCACGCTGGGCCAGTGGCTACGGCGCGCCGTTCGACTACTCCGGTATCGCAGCCAACGACGAGCACTGCGCGGTGTACGTATCACAACCGTTATCGACCTCGGTGGAGCTGACCGGCGCGACCGAGTTGCAGCTCGCCCTCGCGCCGCTCGCCGTGCCCACCGACGTCTTCGGCTATCTCCAATGCGTCGGTGCCGACGGCACGGTCCGCTACGTCACCGAGGGCTGCGTCCGGGTTGCGGCCGGCAGCACCGAGGCCGCACTCGTCATGCAGCCGATCTGCTGGGTGTTCGACGCCGGCGACCGGATCAAGCTGGCCCTGGCCGGGTGCGACCGGGACAACGCCGAGACCCCGGTCCTGCAACCACCGCCGGAGCTGCCGTTGCTCAGCGGCTGCGCCCTGCGGCTGCCGGTGGCCGCGATCCGCACCGAGCCTGCGTCCCTGGCCCAGCAGTCGATCTGGCTGGCTGAGCAGCTCGGCGGTCAGGGCAGCTCCTACCACCTGCCTGCCGTGCTGGAGTTCACCGGTCCGGTCGAGGCCGAGGCGCTCTGGCAGGCGGTCGACGAGATCGTGCGCCGGCACGAACCGCTGCGCACCACCCTGCGCGCCGACGACGGCGCCCCGACGCAACAGGTGCATCCCTGGGTTCCGCTGCCGCGGGTGCACCTCACCGCGGACGGCGACTCGTTCGACGCTCGGATCGCCGAGTTCGTGGCGCAGCCCTTCGACCTCACGTCGGACTGGCCGCTCCGGGTCGCGTTGGTCAGCGAACCAGCGGGTCGAACGGCTCTGGTGGTCGTGGTACATCACATCGCGGGCGATCAGCAGGCGGCGAGCACCTTCTTCGCGGAGCTCTCAGCCGGCTACGCCTCCGGACTAGCCGGCGCGCCGCACTCGCTCCCGCAGTTGACCACCGACTACGCCGGTTACGCGGCGCGCCAACGGCAGTACCTGGCCGGAGCCGCCGGCCAGGGCGACCTGGCGTACTGGCGCGAGGAGTTGACCGGTGCACCGCAATCGCTTCGGTTGCCGCTGGACCGCCCCCGGTCGGAGTCCGTCGAGTCCGACGGCGATCGCCTCACCCGAGTGGTCGACGCCGGGCTCACCGCGTCCGTGCGCAGTGGCGCCGCCGCCGCTCGCGCGTCGAACTACGAAGTGCTGCTGACCGCCTTCGCGATCGCGGTGAGTGCGTTCTGCGACACCGACGACCTGGTGCTCGCGGTGCCGAACATGGATCGTGGGGAGGCAGACGAGCAGGCGCTGATCGGGTGCTTCGTCAACGTGCTGCCCGTGCGCGTCCGGCTCGATCCCCAGCGTTCGTTGGCCGAAACCCTGGGCTCCACCCGGCGCACGCTGCGAGCGGGGTTACGGCACCGGCGGGTGCCGTTCGACGCGATCGTCGCAGCCTGCGCCGGCGAGCGCAGCGCGGGTGTACAGCCGCTCACGCAGGTCTCGTTGCGCGTCACCCCGCAACTGCCCGCCGAGCTGCCCTTCGGTCCGGTGACGGCCCGCCCGTGGCCGGCCACGAGTTACCAGGTCAAGTACGACCTGGCTGCCAGCGTCGTCGAGAGCGGGCCGGAGCTCGCAGTGCACTGGGAGTACCGCACCGCGATCCTCGACGCCGACACCGTGGCCGCGATTGCCGAGACGTTCGAGACGGTACTTCGGCTGCTCGTCGAGGAGCCGGACAGGTCGGTGCTCGACAGCCGGCGCGCTCCGGTGGTCGATCTGGTAGCGATCGACCCGGCGGGATTGCCACCCGGACTGGAAATCGAGCCGCAC
>JBDSAN010000015.1:0-3536 GCA_039922115.1 Jatrophihabitantaceae bacterium | reverse complement strand
CGCGCCGGACGCTCGCGGGGAGTTGGCTGCCGCCATCGAGGCGACGGAGCAGGCTTATCACCTCATCGAACCCACGGACCCGCTCCGTCCGCAGGCGGCCGGTCAGCTCGGCCGGCTGCTGGGGGTCCGCTTCATCAGACAGGGCACCGAGGCAGATCGCGATGCGGCCATCGCCGTGCTCACCGTGTCCCTGGCAAGCCCCGATCTGCCCAGGCACACCGCGATGATGCAGATGACCCTCGGGCAGCTGTACCTGAGCCGGGTGCTGGACGTAGTCACCGTCGTCGCCGCGGGTGGCTTCGTCGGACAGGGACCGGTGCGATTGCGGGCGGACGCCGATGCCGCGATCCGGCATCTCCGAGAGGCGTTGCAAGGTCCGTCGATCGGTGCTCCGTTCGTCGCCACGGTGCAGGCCTTGCTCGGCTTGCTGTACGCGATGCGGCCCATGCTGGCCGGCGAACGAGCCGACTACGACAAGATCATGGCCGCCATGGGGCCGATGCGACAGGTGCTGCAACCTGGTGGCCTGCTCGGTGATCTCGGCGTGGCTGAGTCACCGGTGGCATTCCCGATTGACCTGAGCCGGCTCAGCATTCTCGATTTTCCGGCCCTCGACCTGACCGGCGATCCGGAGCAGCCGCCGGCTGTCCCTCCGCGCCGTCCGGCCGCTGTGCCGAAGGTGTCGAGCGATCCGGACGTGCCCCGGCGGGCAGCGCGCGACCGGTTGGCTGGGCTGTCGCCCGATCCGGACGAGCCGGTCTGGGAGCAGGCGCGCGCACTGCTGGCAGCCGACGTCGAGCGACTGCCGGTCCAGGCGCTGGACGGCTACGTCAGCGCGGCTGGAAACGCGGTTGGCGTGGGGCCGGAGGACGACTCGCTGGAGGCCGGCCTCGACCGGTTGCTGGCCGCCGTCGGCCTGGGTTTGCGACGGCGTCGCGACGGTAGTGGCTGGGACGAGGAAGTGCCTGCCGACGGCTGCATTGCTGCGGCTGAGCTGCTGCTCGCGGCAAGTTCACGGATCCCGGCGGAGCACCCCGCGGCCGCCGTCGTCCTGGAGGCGCTGTACGACGTGCTCGCCGAGGCGCAGCCGTTGTCCGGCGCGATCGCCGGTCAGCTCGCCGAGTACGCGGCTGCTGTTCGTCCTGCCGGGGTGCTGGTGGCCGCGCTCTGTGAACTGTGCCGGGTGGTGGCCGCACTGGCCGTCGGGGCCCCGCTCGAGCCGGCGCGGTTTGCCGGCGCCGTGGCCGACCTGCCGGCAGACCACGCCCGGCGCGGGATGTTGTCGACCGCGGTTGGGCATGCTCGGCTGGCGGCAGCCGTCCGGGCGGGCCCGCCGGCGACCGTCGACACTGCCCTGCACGACCTGGCTCCGCTGCTCGACGCCGTACTGCGCGATGACCCGGCGGCACTGCGCGAAGCGGTCACCCGCCTCGCCGGGCCGGCGCTGCAACCTCGGATTGCCGCTGTCCTGGGTGCATGTCACCTGGAGCTGGCGGTGTGTCCGGCGACCACCGGGCAGGACGACCTGCTGACGGCGATCGCGCTGCTTTCGGCCTCGGCAGGTGCGTTGGGCGATACGGACGAGAGGCTGCGCACCCGAACCTGGTGGCGGCTGGCGCAGGCCCACCGGAGCCGAGGTGACGCGGGCGATGCCGAGACGAGCCGGAAGGCCGGCGTCGAGGCGTTGCGCGGTGCCGACTCGGAGCCGGCCGACGCGGCCCGATTCGCCAGCTGGATGCTCGCGGACGGGCACGCCGAGGACGCCTATCGCGCCTTGGAGGTCATGGCGGCTGGATCCGATCGATTCGAGGCTGGCGTTCGTCCGCTCGCCCAGGACATTCTCAACCTCATCGTCGGCATCCGACCGCGATCCGCGCGTCCGGCCGAGGTGATGGCCCCGGAGGATGTGGCCGCCGCGCTGCGAAAGGTGGGCGCGTCCGCCCTGCTGTACCTACATCCGACCGACGAGACCGGCCGGACCACCGGCGTGCTCTGCCTGGACGCAGGAACCCGCCGTCTCGAGGTGCTAGCGAACGTCCCGGCGACCGATCCGCTCACCACCGACGATCCGGGCTGGTCGGCGATCGGAGGCCGCTGGCGTGGCGGCCGGCTGCTGGTGGCGGCGCGCGGCGACCTGAGCCGGGTTGCCTTGCCGGCGGTGCGTGTTGGCGGTGGCCGTCGTCTCGCCCAGGAGGCCGGCATCGCCCACGTCTCGTCCGGCAGGCAGCTGATCGGCCTGGCAGGACGGACGGCGGCACCGGTGGACCGGGCACCGCTGTTCGTGGTCAATCCGCGCGGTGACCGGGATGCCGAGATGGCTGAGGTACTGGTGTTGCGACGGCTGTTCCACCCCCGCTCAGCGTGCGTTGGACGGGCCCTGGAATCGCTCGACGGTCCGGGCACCCGGGATGAGCTGCTTCTCCGGCTGCCCTATGCATCGCTGGTGCACCTGGCCTGCGGTGTACGCGGGACGGTTATCGAACTGGCCGGGGGGGAGGCGTTGGACTTGGCAACGGTGGGCGGAGGCGGGCTTGTCATCCTCGCCGAACCCGCCGCCGGTGGATTGGGCGTGGCCGCCGAGGCGTTGCTCGACGCCGGCTTCTCGGGCGTCATCGGCTGGCAGCGTCCGGTGCCGGGATCGTTCGCCGCCGTTGCCGTGTTCATGGCTCATGTGATGCTCATCGACCACCAGCTGTCGCCGGCCGCGGCGGTGACCGCCGTGCAGCGCTGGCTGCTCGATCCTGATCGGGAGCTGCCGCCACTGCTGTCGCCCGTTCATCGGCACACGGTGGAACATCTGGACCTGTCCCGTCAGACGCTGTGGGCCGCGCTGGCCTACTACGGCTGCTGAGCTGGAATGCGACATGTACGAGCCCGGGCAGATCTTGCAAGCGTTGCTTGTACGGGAGCTGCGTGCCGCGTTGGCAGAACACAGTGTTGATGCCGGTCAGCTGACCTCCGACATCGAGCGGCGGGTGCGGCTGATAGGTCAACTCCGGCGTGATCTGTGCAGCCCTCGGGCCGATCTCGTGAACCTGGATCCGCGCCCTCCCGGCTTCTGAGCACCGCCTATACCTGGGCGCCGCCTCTTCGCCATGACAGTATTAGGCATGTGACCTGTTGCATAGTCAGCACGGCGCCGGCCGGCTGAGCTTGGCAAGGAAATGGCAGGTGTGCAGCCACTATCGTCCGACGAAGCCTTGTTGCCGTCGGACACGGCGGCTGACGCGGACTGCGGTGGGTCGTTGGGGGTGTTCATGCCGCTGTTGATGTTGGGCTCGATGAGGGTGTCGAGATCACACTGCATCCCGGGCTGGGCTGTAGCGGCGCTCGGCCCGGGAAGGTGAAGTGACTAACAAGCTGCTCGCCGTTGATCTTGTGCGTGACACTCTTTAGCGTTTAGCGTTTAGCGTTTAGCGTTTAGCGTTTAGCGTTTAGCGTTTAGCGTTTAGCGTTTAGCGTTTAGCGTTTAGCGTTTAGCGTTTAGCGAAAAGTGTCTCGCCTCGCTCAGAGCGTCCAATGATATTTCGCATCGC
>JBDSAN010000014.1:0-3952 GCA_039922115.1 Jatrophihabitantaceae bacterium | reverse complement strand
TGGTGGCGCGATCGCCCGGCTGGCCACCGCGGTGCGCGGTGGTGAGCTGGCGGTGGTCGAATCCCCCGACCGCGAGGTGGTAATCGTGCCTGCCCGGGGCTCGGCCGATTGCGCGCACCGGGTGGTGCAGCTGATGACCGACTCGATACCGCGAGCGCTGGGCATCGAGGCCGACCAGATCCAGGTGGTCACCCCGGTGCATCGCGGCCCGGCCGGCACCATCGCGCTGAACGAGGCATTGAAGGCAAAGCTGAACCCGGCACCGTTTCGCAAGTTCGCCAGCCGGTTCGATCCGGGTGACCGGGTGGTCGCGACAGCCAATCACCTGGAAGCCACGCCGACCGGCTTCGCCAATGGCGAGGTGGGGACGGTGACCAGCGTGGTCGGCAAGGTGGTCACGATCGACTTCGGGTCCGGGCCGGCTGAGGTGTCGGGCAAGATGCTGGCCGACATCAGCCATGGCTGGGCGATCACTGTGCACCGGGCACAGGGCTCGGAATTCCGGGCGGTGATCGTGGTGCTACCGCCGGAGGCCGGCCGGATGCTGTCCCGTCCGCTGGTCTACACAGCGCTGACCCGGGCCCAACGGCACCTGTCGGTGGTGCACGGAGCGGGGCCGGCGGTGGTGCGTGCCGTGCGGGAGGTCGGCGCCAAGCCCCGCCGGACGATGCTGGCCGCTGCGCTGACCACGTCGATGGCTTCCTCACCCTGAGCTATGGACGGGCGTCCGCACGAGTGGGCAGTCCCGGCGCGGGCGTCCGCACGAGTGGGCAGTTCGAGGTTGAATGGTCGATCTCAACCGCCCATTCGTGCCCGAACCGCCCACTCGTGACTCGACACCGCCCATTCGTGCCCGAACCGCCCACTCGTGACTCGACACCGCTCACTCGTGCCCGAACCGCCCACTCGTGACTCGACACCGCCCATCCGTGCCCGAACCGCCCACTCGTGACTCGACACCGCTCACTCGTGCTGCGATCCGCGACCAAGGATGGGGGTGGACGAAGCTGGGGGGTCGCTAAGTATCAACTACCTGTGAAGGCGGCCGTAGCCGGCACCGTTCCGAGATCCTTAAGAACCGTGACGGGTCCGGGCGCTGATGATGGAACGGTGCGCACCCTATCGTCCCGGCTCGGCCTTGCCGCCCTGCTCGGCTTGCTCTCAGCCGGTGTCTCGCTCGGCGTCGGCGAGCTGGTCGCGGCGCTGGTGCGACCAGCGGCCGCCCCGATCATCGCGGTCGGCAACCGGTTCATCAGGCTCACCCCCGAATCGGTTAAGCGTTGGGCGATCAGGCAGTTCGGCACTAACGACAAGCACGTGCTGCTCACCGGCATCTACCTCGGCGTCGCGCTGCTGGCGGTGTTGATCGGCTGGCTGGCGCTGCGCTGGCTGGTGGCCGGCCTGGTCGGGGTCGGCGTCATCGGCGCGCTCGGCAGCTACTGCGCGCTCACCGCGCCGGCCCACCACACCAGCGACGCGGTGCCCTCGATCCTGGGCGCGCTGGCCGGGATGGCCGCGCTGCGAATGCTGGTAACCGCGCTGACCAGCCAACCCGACCCGCAGGCACAGCCGGGTCAGCCACGAGCTGGCACCGACCGGCGGCGATTCCTGCGGGGTGGGCTGGCTGCCGGTGGGCTGGCGGTATTCGGCGGCGTCGCCGGTCGGGCCCTGCAGCACAACCGGTTCAATGCCTCGGCCGCTCGGGCGGCGATCACGCTGCCCGAGCCGGTGCCGGCGCCGGGAGCGGCCGGTGCGAGCGCGCTGACCAACTACGACCTGGGCAAGAGCGGGGTGCCGTTCCTGACCCCGGCCAGTGACTTCTACCGGATCGACACCGCCCTCGCGGTACCGCAGCTGGACCCGAAGAGCTGGACCTTGCGGATCCACGGCATGGTCAAGCAAGAGATCACCCTGACCTATCAGCAACTGCTGGCCCGGCCGCTGGTCGAGCGCTGGGTGACGCTGACCTGCGTGTCGAACGAGATCGGCGGCAACCTGATCGGCAACGCCCGCTTCCGTGGCGTGCTGCTGGCCGACCTGCTCAAAGAAGCGGGGTTGGATGCGAGGGCCGATCAGCTGCTGGCGACCTCTAGCGACGGCATGACGATCGGCTCGCCGACCGCGGTGGTGACCGACGGCCGGGATGCGATGCTCGCGGTCGGCATGAACGGCCAGCCGCTGCCGGTCGAGCACGGCTTTCCGGTCCGGATGGTAGTGCCCGGCCTGTACGGCTACGTCTCGGCCTGCAAGTGGATCGTCGACCTGGAGGCAACCACCTTCGACCAGCACCAGGCGTACTGGGTGCAGGGTGGTTGGGCTGCCCAGGGTCCGATCCGGCTGGCGTCCCGGATCGACCGGCCGACCAACTCCGGCAGCGTCGCCGTGGGCAGCCAGGTCGCGGTCGCCGGGGTCGCCTGGGATCAGCACGTGGGCGTGTCCAAGGTCGAGGTCCAGGTGGACAACGAACCATGGCAGCAGGCCAGGCTGGCGCCGGTGCCGTCCACCGATACCTGGCGGCAGTGGGTCTATCTCTGGACGCCGAGCACCGCCGGCCGGCACCAGCTGCGGGTGCGCGCCTACGACGGCAACGGCCAGCCGCAGGTGGCTGAGCGCGCCGACCCGTTCCCGGCCGGCGCGACCGGCCTGCACACGGTGAGCGTGTCAGCGCGCTGATCCGGTTCAGCGCCCCAGACCTGCCGGGTCGTCGTGCCGTCCGGCCGCATTGAACAGCTGGGCTAGCCTCGGCTGATGGTGACTGCCCGGCCGGCTCCGGCCATTTTCGTCCTGTTCGGTGCGACCGGCGACCTGGCCAAGCGAATGGTGCTGCCGGCCTTCTACGAGCTCGCCGAACAAGGGCTGTTGCCGGCGGACTGGCGGCTGATCGGCAGCGGCCGGGGCGATGTCGCGCACGAGGACTTCGTCGGTCACGTCGAGCAGAGCCTGCGCGATTTCGGCTCGCCCCCGCGCGGGCGAAGCTGGCAGCAGTTCCGCAGCCGGCTGCGGTTCGCCGGTGGCGATTTCACCAGCGGCGGTCACGGGGCACTGGTGGCCGCGATCGCCGAGGCGCGCAGCCAGCTTGGGGCTGGCAGCCAGCTCATCCACTACCTCGCGGTACCACCGCAGGCCTTCGGGGACCTGACCCGCGCGATCGGCAAGCACCGGCTGGCCGAAGGCGCCCGGGTGGTCTATGAGAAGCCGTTCGGGACGTCCGCGGACACCTTCCGGCGGCTCGATCGTGCCGCCCACCGGGTCTTCGAGGAATCGCAGATCTACCGGATCGACCACTTTCTCGGCAAGGAAGCCACTCAGGACCTGCACGTGCTGCGGTTCGCAAACGAGCTGTTCGCCGGTATGTGGAGCCGCCAAAGCGTCCGCGCGGTGCAGATCGACTGCCCGGAGACACTCGGGGTCGCCGACCGATCCAGCTTCTATGACCACACCGGCGCGGTGCTGGACATGCTGGTCACCCACCTGTTCCAGGTGGCGGCAGAGGTCGCGATGGAACCGCCGTCCAGCCTGGCTCCGGAGCACCTGCAGGCAGCCCGGGAGAAGGTCATCGGCAAGTTCCGGCCGATCGATCCGGCCGACGTGGTGCTCGGCCAGTACGACGGCTACCGGGACCTGGCCGGCGTGGCTGACCGATCGCGCACCGAGACCTACGTCGCGGCCCGGCTCTGGGTGGACACCCCACGCTGGCGTGGCGTGCCGTTTCTGCTGCGCACCGGCAAGCGGCTGCACGAAACCCATCAGACGGTCAGCCTGATCCTGAACCGGCCGGCTGGCCCGCTGTCCGGGCTACCTGATGCCGGCAACGTGCTGCGATTCCGGTTGGACGGCAGCGGTGAGATCGACCTGTCCATGGTGGCCAAGGTGCCCGGGGTGGGACTGAGCCTGGGCGTCGCGAGCGCGACCGTACCGCTGTCCTCGGTCGATCCGAACGGGCCGAAGAAGC
>JBDSAN010000013.1:0-6996 GCA_039922115.1 Jatrophihabitantaceae bacterium | reverse complement strand
CCCTCTGGTACAGCCTGGTAATCTCGCTCAACGGCTTGGTCGTTATCAGTTGCGAGTTGCTACTCACCAAGCTCACCCAGCGGCTGCCGCTGGCCTTCGTGGTGACCGTCGGATTCGGCCTGCTCGCCATCGGACAGCTCGCTTACGCATTGCCCTGGGGGGTCACCGTGTTCATCGCCGGCACCCTGATCTGGACGACCGCCGAGATCACCGCCGGCCCAACGATGGCCGCCTATCCGGGGATGGCCGCACCGGACGAGCTGCGCGGACGCTATATCGCATCGATGCAAACGATGTTCAACCTCGGCGCGGCGGTCGGGCCGGCGGCCGGGGTCGCGATCTATCGAGTGGCCGGGGCACAGGTGTGGTGGTGGTGCGCACTCGGTTGCGCGATCGGGCTCACGCTGGCCCTGTTCGGCATGCGCCGGCCGGAACCGGCCGAGGTGGTGGCCCAATGAGCCTGCGCACGACCGGTCGGCCCAGCGGGCCGGTCAGCGCCGAGCTGACAGCGGCCTACCTGGACGAGCTTGACCCGAGCGGGGCGGCGGTTTCGGCGATGCTCGCCCGGCTGCGCCCGGCGCTGGCCGATACCGGGTTCGCCGGCCGGGCGCTGAGCCGGCCGATGTTCCTGACCGGGGCCGCCGTCGAGGGCCTGCGTGCTGACCTGACCCAGCTGCACAATGCCCTGACCGGGCTGCCGGACCGGTTGTTCGGCGGCGACATGGCCGCCTTCGCCAGCGCGGTCGGGGCCACTGCCAGCCAGGCCGAGATCGTGTTGCGCGGCAGCGGCAAGGTCGCGTCCCGAATGGGTCGAGCCGACTTCTACCTTGACGATCAAGGCTTTCGGCTGTTGGAGATCAACTGGGGCGGCGCCCTCGGCGGGTTGGATTCAGCGATCCTGAACCGGTCGATGCTCGAGCAGCCGGGCCTGGCCAGCTTCGCTGCCGAGCACCGGCTCGGCTACGTCGATCCGATGGCCGAGATGGTGCACACGCTGTTCACCGAGTGCGGGCTGGCCCGCGACAGCCGGCCGGTCGTCGCGCTGACCGACTGGCCGGCCAGCTTCGCCACCCTGGAGCCACGGTTGCGCCGTAACGTGGTCGACTACGCGAGATTCGGTATCGAGGCACTCCCCTGCCACGTCGGGCAGTTGCGTTATGCCGAGGGCCGGGTGTGGCTGGTCGATCGGGCGATCGACGTGGTGTACCGGCTGTTCCTGATGGAGGACCTGCTCGACCCGGCCGGTCCAGCCCTGATCGAGCCGGTGTTGCAGGCGGCCGAGCGCGGCGAGGTGGCGATCTTTTCGCCGATGGACGCCGACCTGTACGGCAGCAAGGGCGCGCTGGCGTTGCTGTCTGATGAGCGTCACCGCGATCGCTACCAGCCGGCCGAGCTGGCCAGCCTGGATCGGATCCTGCCGTGGACCCGGATGGTCCGCTCCGGTCCGGTGACGGTGGCCGGCCAGCAGTGCGAGCTGTATGACCACGCGATCGCCGAGCAGGCCGAGCTGATCATCAAGCCGACCATGATGCACGGCGGCCAGGGCATCGTGGCCGGCTGGCTGGTCAGCGCCGACGAATGGCGCGAGCAGCTGCAGGCAGCGATGGACGGCCCGTACGTGTTGCAGCGGCGGATTCGGCCACGTCCAGAAGCGTTTCCGGCTGATTCGGCGGCAGCGTCGCTGGTCGACTGGACGCTGACCTGGGGCGCGTTCATGTCCACCAACGGCTACGGGGGTATGTACGTGCGGGGCAGCCAGGACCACGACGGCACCGTCAACATGAGCAGCGGCGCAACCGGTGGCTGTTGCTTTCACCCGTTGCCGGCGGACTAACCTCACGGCCATGACATCTGAACAATTCGGGCTGATCGCGGCCGAGGCCATCGCTGCGCTGTGTGCCGAGCAACCCGAGAACGCCACCGTCATCGGCAACCACGAGCACGACGATCAGCTCGGGTACCCGACGCTGTCGGCCGCACACCGGCGCCGCACCGAACTGACCAAGCTGATCGAGCGCCTGGACGGCATCGACAAGGCCGCGCTGGACGTCGCCGGCCAGGTCGATGCCGAGATCCTGCGGACCGAATCCCAGGCCGAACTGTTGCTGATCGATGAGCTGGACGCGCCGAGCTGGAATGCCATGCAGCACAACCCCGGCCAGGCGATCTACTCGCTGCTGTCACGGGATTTCGCACCGCTGCCGGACCGGCTGACCGCGCTGGCCGGCCGGTTGCGGTCGGTGCCGGACTACCTGGCCGCGGCCCGGGACCGGCTCACCCACTGCCCGGCGATCTACGTCCAGACCGCGATCGCGCAGCTGTCGGGAACGCTGGCACTGATCGAATCCGAGGTGCCGGCCGCCGCTGAGCAAGCGGCCGGCGGACCTGACTTGAGCGCGCTGATCGGGCCGGCGGCCACCGCGGTGCGCGAGCACCAGGATTGGTTGCGCGCCCAACTGCCGTCCGCCGATCGCTCGGCCCGGCTCGGCGAGGACCTGTTCGCTCGCAAGCTCGCGCTCACGCTAGCCACCCCCTGGCAGCCGAAAGCCCTGCTGGATCAGGCCTATCAGGACCTGGCCAGCATCGAGCAGGCGCTGACCGAGCTGGTGGCCAGCCAGCACCCGGGGCTCAGCGTCGGCCGGGCCGAGATCGCCGCCGAGTTCGACCGGCTCGCCGAGGACGCCCCGACCAGCGCGAGCATCCTGGGCAACTGCCGGGACGCCTTCGCCGAGACCACCGCCTTCGTCGAGCGGCACGAGTTGCTCAGCCTGCACCACGATCCGGTCGACATCGTCGAGATGCCCGAGATCGATCGCGGGGTGGCGGTGGCCTACTGCGAGGGTGTCGGCGCGCTGGAAACAGCACCGCTGCACACCCGGTTCGCGGTCTCGCCCACCCCGGCGGACTGGACGGCGGCGCAGGAGCGCTCGTTCTACCGCGAGTACAACAACCACATGCTTCACAACCTCACCGTGCACGAGGCGATGCCCGGTCACGTGGAGCAGCTGTCGCACGCCCGCCGCTACCAGGGCGACACCCAGGTTCGGGCAGTCTTCGGCAGCGGTTCGTTCATCGAGGGCTGGGCGGTCTATGCCGAGCGGCTGATGACCGAACTCGGCTATCGCTCGGAGGTTTCGGCCGGCGCGGCGGCTGCCGTCCGGATGCAGCAGTTGAAGATGCAGCTGCGGATGGTCATCAACACCATCCTGGACGTGTCCTTTCACGCCGGTGACCTGGACGAGGCCGGCGCGATGGACTTGATGACCGGCCGGGGCTACCAGGAGGCCGGCGAGGCGACCGGCAAGTGGCGCCGGGTGCAGCTGTCCTCGACCCAGCTTTCCACTTATTACGTCGGCTATCTCGAGGTCAGCGAGCTGGTCGCCGACCTGCGCCGGGCGCATCCGGACTGGTCGCACCGGCGACTGCACGACAGCATCCTCAGCTTCGGCTCGCCGCCGGTCCGCCACCTTCGCAGCCTGCTCGGCCTGCCCACCGGGTGAGCCGGCCGACCGGGCTGCCGCTCGGCTACGCCCATCGCGGGTTCAGCGCACCGGACACCGACAGCGCGGAAAACACAATGGCCGCCTTCGACGCGGCCGTCCAGCTCGGGTTCCGGTACCTGGAAACCGATGCCCGGGCCAGCGCGGACGGTGTCGCGGTTGCCTTTCATGACCTGGTGCTGGACCGGCTGACCAATCACACCGGCCCGGTCGCGGCGCGGGATTGGGCGCAGCTGAGCCAGGCCCGGATCTATGGTCGGCATCCGATAGCCACGCTGGCCGACGTGCTCGGCGGCTTCGGCGAGGTGCACGTCAACATCGATGTGAAGGCCGATGCGGCGATCGGGCCGACGCTGGATGCGATCCGGCGTACCCGGTCCTGGCACCGGGTACGGCTGGCCGCGTTCTCGCATCGCCGGCTGCTGACCCTGCGGCGCGCGGCCGGGCCGTCGGTGGCCACCGCGCTGTCACCGCCGGAGGTGGCCGTCCTGGCTGCGCGCGCCGGCCGGTTGCCTGCGCTGCGGCGGCTGGCCGCGGCTGGTAAGTTGCCGGCCGCCGGTGCGGCAGCGCAGGTTCCGGTCCGGATCGGCGCGGTGCCGGTGATCACGCCGCGGTTCGTCGAGCTGGCACAGGCGGCCGGCATCGCGGTGCACGCCTGGACCATCAACCGGCCGGCGGAAATGGTTCGGCTGCTCGACCTCGGGGTGGACGCCATCATCACCGACCGCGCCGACCTGCTGCGCGAGGTGCTGCGCGAGCGCGGCCAGTGGCCGAGCTGACCCGGTAGGCAATCGCGGCGGTTCCGCGACCGGATTGCGGCAGGGTACGCTCGCGACCCGTGCCCGACTTATCCCCGTACTCCAGCGCGCTGGCCGCCATCCCGGCTTCCGGGAACCGCCGAGCGATCTCGATGCCGGCTCACCTGAAGTTCTTCTACGGCCCGATGGACTGCGGCAAGTCCACCCTTGCGCTGCAGATCGATCACAACCATTCCCGGCAGGGCCGGCAAGGCCTGATCCTCACCCGCTATGACCGCTCAGGTGGCCCGACCATCACCACCCGGGTCGGCTTGACCCGGGACGCGATCGAGGTCACCGACGAGCTCGATCTGCGCAGGCTGGTGTTTCAGCATTGGGCCGACGGTCGTCGGGTGGACTACGTCATCGTGGACGAGGCCGGCTTTCTGAACCCCGAGCACGTCGACCAGCTGGCCGATCTGGTCGACGATTACCACGTCGATGTCTACTGCTTCGGGCTGTCGACCGACTTTCGCAGCTTGCTGCTGCCCGGTGCGAAGCGGCTGATCGAGCTTGCCGATGAGATCTCCGCGATCCAGGTCGAGGTGCTGTGCTGGTGCGGCCGGCCCGGCCAGCAGAATGCCCGGGTGGTCGGCGGCCGGGTGGCGCGTTCTGGCGACACTGTGGTGGTTGCCGACACCGCGCACTCGGACGAGGTCAGGTACCAGGTGCTGTGCCGCTCGCACTACCGCGGCGGCCAACTGGGCGAGAGCTCGTTGGGCGACCAGCTCAGCCTCGACTGAGCGAACTGAGATAGCCATCTCAGTTGATGTCCGAGATGCAGGTAATTATCCGATGTCCCGGCACCGAGCCGACCAATCGCCCGCTAGGCTGGAGTGTCTGACGTAGCGCTGGGAATCATCTAGCAGGACCATTCGTTGGACGCTTGGTACCCGGACTGGTGCCCAGACCTCGGCGAGGAGTGATCATATGGCCGATCGTGTACTTCGGGGCAGCCGCCTCGGCGCAATTAGTTACGAGACCGAGTACGCAGCCGAACCCGCGCCGCGTCAGCTGGTTAAATTCCGGTGTGAGCGCGACCACGAATTCAGCGTGCCGTTCGCGCACGACGCAGAGCTTCCCTCGACCTGGGAATGCCGGCTGGACGGTACCGCCGCCAAGGCGGTCGACCTGCCGGAGCCGGAGCCGAAGAAGGTCAAGGCTCCGCGTACGCACTGGGACATGCTCATCGAGCGGCGCACCATCGCCGACCTGGAAGAGGTTCTCGCCGAGCGCCTGGACGTGCTTCGCGCCCGGCGTGGCGGCGCACCGACCAAGTCACCGAAGACCGCCTGAGCGCACCAGCTCGAAGATCCCGCACCTGCCGACTTAGCTCGGCGGGTGCGGGATTTCGCATTTCTGGTCAGCGCTTTCTGGTCAACGCTTTCTGGTCAACCCGTTTCGGGTCAGCCCCGCTTGGCCAGCCGCTTCAACTGCCCGCTCCGGTGCGCCAGGCCCCAGCCGGTGACCCGCAGCAGCGCCTCGCGCACCACATTGCCGCTCATCTTGGACTCACCGCGTTGCCGGTCGGCGAAGCTGATCGGCACCTCGGTCACCCGGAAGCCGGCCTGCACCGTGCGCCACACCAGGTCGATCTGAAAGCAATAGCCCTGCGAGCCGATCGAGTCCAGGTCGATAGCTTCCAGGACCGCTCGGCGGTAGGCCCGGTAGCCGCCGGTCGCGTCGTGCTGCGCGATGCCCAGGGCGAGCCGGGCGTAGAGATTCGCGCCCCGTGACAGCGCCTCGCGTGACTTCGGCCAGTTGATCACCTGACCGCCCGGCACCCAGCGTGATCCGAGCACCAGGTCGGCGTGTGCGAGCGCGGCCAGCAGCCGGGGCAGTTGCTCCGGAGCATGCGAACCGTCGGCGTCCATCTCGACCAGCACCTGGTAACCGGCGTCCAGACCGAACCGGAAGCCGGCCACGTAGGCCGCGCCAAGCCCGGCCTTGGCCGTGCGGTGCAGTACCTCGATCCGGTCGTCGGCGGCGGCCAGCTTGTCGGCGATCTCGCCGGTGCCGTCCGGGCTGGAGTCATCGACCACGAGGGCGTGCGCGTGCGGGACCGCGGCCAGCAGCCGGTCCAGGATCAGCGGCAGGTTCTCGCACTCGTTGTAGGTCGGGATGACCACCAGCAGGCGCTGCTCGGCTGCCGCTACCTGATCGTGCGGTGCCTGTTCCTGCGCTCCTTGATCTTGCGGTGCCTGGCCGGACTCGCTCACCCGCGCCCCTCTCTCGGTAACCCGGCCGTCAACGCTGCCGGTTCGGTTAGGTCCTGGTCATCGACGGGTCGGTCCGGTCGCGATTCGGGCAGCGGCCGGGACCCCCGCCGTGCGCGCGCCCACGGCCGGCCGCCCAGGACCAGTCCCAGCAGCGCGATGGCTACCAGCAGCCACTCCGCCCCCGCACCGGTCCGCGTGGCAAGCGTAGTCGAGGTGCTCAGCGCGACCGTGGACACCAGCACGGCCGGCGTGAACAGCGCGCCGGACTGGGCGAGCGTGTGCCCATCTGCGTCGATGATTGCCGACTTGCCGCTGGTGGCTACCTGCACCACGGTGCGGGCGTGCTCGATCGCGCGCAGCCGGGTCATCGCCAGTTGCTGGTAGGTCTCGCCGCTGTGGCCGAAGGTGGCGTTGTTGGTCTGCACCACCAGCAGGCGCTGCTCGGCTGCCGCTACCTGATCGTGCGGTGCCTGTTCCTGC
>JBDSAN010000012.1:0-5944 GCA_039922115.1 Jatrophihabitantaceae bacterium | reverse complement strand
CCCGGTCACCGGTCCCGGCATGCAGGTGGAGCTGAGCGAGCCGGGTGCCCCGGCCACAGCCGGCAACGGCCGGCCAGGCACCACGCCGCAGAGCCAGGTGGCCGTGCTCAACGATCGCGAGATACGGGCGGTGGCCAACGCGCTGTGGGCGGCCGGCGCTGAAGCCATCTCGATCAATGGCCTGCGGCTGACGCCGATCTCGACGATCCGGACCGCCGGCGAGGCAATCCTGATCGATCTGCAGCCGATCAACCCGCCGTACACGATCTCGGCGATCGGCGATCGGGACGGCCTGCAGCTGGCCTTCGCGCAGTCGCCGATTGCCCGCCAGCTCAAAACCCTGGTCGCGGTCGACGGGATCGGCTTCCGGTTCGGCGGCAAGTCTGAGCTGAAGCTGCCGTCGGTTACGGTGAACCAGCTGCGGTACGCGATCCGTGGTATCGCCCCGGCCAGCGCCGCGCCGCGGACATCGCCGCAACCGGCCGCCTCGCCGCCCACGCACCCCGCGGGCGCTTCGGTCAGCCCGTCCCCGACGAGTACGGAGTCCTAGATGATTGCCGCGATCGCCCTGGTCATTGGGGTCGTGCTGGGCCTGGTGTTTCGGCCCACGGTGCCGATCTGGCTGGCGCCGTACCTGCCGATCGCCGTGGTCGCCGCGCTCGATGCGGTCTTCGGCGGCATTCGGGCCAGGCTCGATGGGATCTTCGACGCGAAGGTGTTCGTCGTCTCGTTCGTATCTAACGTGACGGTCGCGGCGCTGATCGTGTTCATGGGCGACAAGCTCGGTGTCGGCGGCCAGCTCTCGACCGCGGTGGTGGTCGTGCTCGGTATCCGGATCTTCGGCAACGCCGCGGCCATCCGCCGGCACGTCTTCCGGGCCTGAGATGACCGATCAGCAGCCAGCGGCCGAGGCCACCCCGGATCAGCCAGCCACCCCGGATCAGCCAGCAACCCCAGACGGGCCGACCAGGCGACGTCGCAACCGGGTTGCGACCGCGTTGATCGGCGCGCTGCTGGCAATGCTCGGATTCGGCCTGGCCGTGCAGTTGCGGTCGAATTCCCAGACCGATTCGCTCACCGGCGCCCGCGAAGACGATCTGGTCCGGATCCTGGACGACCAGAACAGCCGGCTGACCCGGCTGCAGGCGCAGCTGTCGGACCTGCAGGCGGCCAAGCAACGGCTGTCCGACAGCGGCAACAACAACGCCGCGGCTCGTCAGGAGGCGCAGCGCCAGGCCGACGCGCTCGCGGTGCTGACCGGTACCGCGCCGGCGCATGGCCCGGGCGTGATGGTGACCATCACCGATCCGCAGCACGCGCTGCATGCCGAGGACCTGCTCGATGTGGTGGAGGAGCTGCGGGGTGCTGGCGCCGAGGTGATCCAGTTCGGACCGGTCCGGGTCGCTGCCTCCAGCGCGTTCACCGACAGTGCGGCCGGCGTCGAGCTGGACCAGACGGCGATCGGCTCGCCGTACTCGGTACTGGCGATCGGCGACCCGAAGACCCTGGACACCGCCCTCAACATCACCGGCGGCGTGGTCAACTCGGTGCACGCCGTCGGCGGTCAGGTCAGCATCACCGAGCAGGACAGCCTCAGCATCACCGTCACCCGTACGGTGAGTGCTCCCAAGTACGCGACACCAACTGGCAAGTAGGCCGGCGGCACCCGGTAAGGTCGCGCGGCAAGCATTCGATTGCTTCACCAGCAGGCTTCACTGGACGACTTCACTGAGGTGGGTAACTATGGCCGACATTCCGTCCGAGCTGCACTACACCGCTGAGCACGAGTGGGCACAGGTCACCACCGGCAACGTGGTGCGGATTGGGATCACCGACTATGCCCAGAATTCGCTGGGCGACATCGTGTTCGTATCGGTGCACGGGTTGGACACGACCGTCACGGTCGGCGATACCTTCGGCGAGGTCGAATCGACCAAGAGTGTTTCTGACCTGTACGCGCCGGTCGCCGGCCGGGTGGTCACCCGCAATGAGGCGCTCGATGACGATCCCGGCCTGCTCAATTCCGATCCCTACGGGGCTGGCTGGATCGCTGAGATCGAGGTGACCGACAGCTCGGAGCTGGAATCCTTGCTGGACGCCGAGGCATACCGAAACGCCACAGCTGAGTAAACCTCCACCTCGCGTTGACCCTTCACCTGCATTCGAACTAGGCTCGCCGGACGGGCCAGTTGAGTTTGCCGTGAAGGCCGGAACCGGGACGAGTCACGTCCTCCAGCATGTAAACGAAAGGCGTTGACGGCGTGTTCTGCACCGCGTGTGGTACCGAGAACTCGGCCGAGAGCCGCTACTGCGCCCACTGTGGGGCCCCTCTGACCGGAGCCAATGCTGGCGTTCGACCGGCCGGCACGGACGCCACCTCGATCCTGTCGGCCGGCATCAGCGCCAGCTCGGACAGCGATGGTGAGTTCTCCCCGGAGGCGCACCAGCGGGCAATCGATGCGCTCAGCCCCGGCTCGGCGCTGCTGGTGGTCAAGCGCGGTCCGAACGCCGGCAGCCGGTTCCTGCTCGATCAGGATCTGACCACCGCGGGCCGGCATCCCGACAGCGACATCTTTCTCGATGACGTGACCGTCTCGCGGCGCCATGTCGAGTTCCGCCGGGACGGATCAGGCTTCGGGGTATATGACGTTGGCAGCCTGAACGGCACCTACGTCAACCGCGAGCGGATCGATTCGGCCGCGCTGTCCGGCGGTGACGAAGTGCAGATCGGCAAGTTCCGGCTGGTGTACCTGACCTCGACTCATCGCGACGAGACGGGTTCATGAGCAGTTCCAGCCTGCCGTCCACCTCGACGCTGTCGATCGGTGAGGTCCTGTCGCAGCTGCGCCAGGACTTCCCGGACGTGACGATCTCCAAGATCCGGTTCCTCGAGGATCAGGGCCTGGTGCAGCCGGACCGGACGCCATCGGGCTACCGGAAGTTCTCCGGCTCGGACGTGTCCAGGCTGCGCTACGTGCTCAGCCAGCAGCGCGATCACTACCTGCCGTTGCGGGTCATCAAGGACCAACTGGAGGCCATCGATCGGGGCCACGGCCAGCCCGGTTCGGTGCCCCGGCCCGCGCTGGCGATCACTGACAACGCCCCGACCGCTGAGCATTTCCGGTCGGCGCCGGCCGCGATGCGATTGAACAAGCAGGAATTGCTCAATACCGCTGGCCTGCGTCCGGCGCAGCTGATCGAACTGGAGCAGTACGGCCTGATCAACCAGCGCGCTGGCGGTTACTACGACGACGACGCGCTGGCGATCGCCAAGGTGGTCGCCGAGCTAGCCAGGTTCGGCATCGAGGGCCGGCACCTGCGCGCGTTCAAGTCCGCTGCCGATCGCGAGGTTGGCCTGTTCGGACAGGTAGCCGGACCGCTCACCAAGCAGCGCAGCGGCGACGGTAGAGCCCGCGCCGAGGAGACCGTTCGGGAGCTGGCGGCGCTGTCGGTTCGCTTGCATGCTGCCCTGGTTCAGATCGGGCTGCGCGAAATCGTCGGCTAAGCCGGCGAGCGGCTACCCTGGAACGAGCTCAGGGATTCAGCGATGGCAGGGGAGGTCCGAAGATGACTCTGCACCCGTTGCAGGTCGTCGGCGTCCGAGTGGAACTACCGGCGAATCAGCCGGTGGTACTGCTCAAGGAATCCGCCGGCGCCCGCTACCTGCCGATCTGGATCGGTGCGGTCGAGGCCTCTGCGATCGCGTTCGAGCAGCAGGGTGTTCAGACGCCGCGACCGATGACCCACGATCTGTTGCGTGACGTGATCGGCGCGCTCGGGGCCGAGCTGAAGCAGGTCTCGATCACCGAGCTGCGCGATGACGTCTTCTATGCCGAGCTGCAGTTCAGCAACGGCATCACGGTCAGCGCCCGGCCCTCGGACGCGATCGCGCTGGCGCTACGGACCGAGACCCCGATCATGGGCGACGAGTCGGTGCTGGCCACCGTCGGGATCTCGATCCCGGAGGAGGACGACGACGAGGTCGAGCGGTTCCGCGAGTTTCTGGACACCATCTCAGCCGATGACTTCGCCGGCTCCGAAGGCGGCGAATCGCACCCCGAACCGGGCTGATCCAGCCGTTTCGCGACGGTCGAGCAAGACCGAATAACTCTCGACCTGAACTCGACGGTTACTTTTCGGTCGGGACACGGCGAGCCGCATTGACCGGTACGCCTACCTCGGCCTACCTTCGATGAATCACCACGGTGCAATTAGCGTCGATGGTTGCCGGACTCTGGGTAGGAGATCGACGTGCTCGACGAAACGCCGGAACAGGGCGCCTTGTTCAGCCAGCCAGGTCTGGGTACCGACGACACGGTGGGCTATCGCGGCCCGACCGCGTGCGCGGCGGCAGGCATCACCTACCGCCAGCTCGACTACTGGGCCAGGACCGATCTGGTGGTGCCCACCGTGCGGTCCGCAGCCGGTTCGGGTAGCCAGCGGCTGTACTCGTTCAAGGACATCCTGGTGCTGAAGGTTGTCAAGCGGCTGCTGGACACCGGTGTCTCGCTGCAGAATATCCGGCTCGCGGTCGATACCTTGCGCGCCCGTGGGGTGGACGATCTGGCTCGGATCACGCTGCTGTCCGATGGCACCACGGTCTATGAATGCACCTCCTCCGAAGAGGTGGTTGACCTGCTGCGCGGCGGCCAGGGTGTGTTCGGCATCGCGGTCAGCGGAGCGTTGCGCGAGCTCGCCGGATCGCTGGCCAGCCTGCCGTCCGAGCGGACCGATGGCACCGAGGCCGCGCCGTCGGCCGATGAGCTGTCCCAGCGCCGGCAACGCCGCTCCGCATCAGCCTGACCCGGCTCGCGCCGCCGACCGCGCGGGTCGCCGGCTGGTAATCTGGGTTTCACCGCAACGCGCGCACGGGAGAGTCCGCCACAAGCTCGAATTGGCGGCGCCGAAGGGGCAATTTCCCCGTCAACCTCTCAGGCTGAAGGACCGTGCGCGCAGGTAGCTCTGAAGGGCATCAGCCCAACAGAGGGGGAGTGGCGCAGCCCTGTCGGGTCGTGTCCGCTTCGTACCTGACGTCGGTTGGAGTTACGCCTGTGACGCACACTTCGCACCAAACCCCATTCGCAGCCCGGCACATCGGAGTCTTCGATCCGGCCGACCAGGACGTGATGCTGAAGGCGCTGGGCCTGGCAAGCCTGGACGAGCTGGTCGCTGCGGCAGTGCCCGAATCCATCCGGTCCCGGCTTGAGTTGGCGCTGCCGGCCGCCAGCAGCGAGGCCGAGGTTGCCGCCGAGCTGCGTGGCCTGGCGAGCATGAACGCGGTGCGCACCTCGATGATCGGGCTGGGCTACTACGACACCGTGACGCCGGCGGTGATCCGGCGCAATGTGCTGGAAAATCCGGCCTGGTACACCGCTTACACGCCCTATCAGCCCGAGATCAGCCAGGGCCGGCTGGAGGCGCTGCTCAACTTTCAGACCATGGTTGGCGACCTGACCGGCCTGCCGACCGCCGGCGCCTCGTTGCTCGACGAATCGACCGCTGCTGCCGAGGCGATGGCGCTGGCACACCGGACCTCGTCCGCGGCCAAGCGCGGGGCCGGTGTGTTCCTGATCGACGCCGAGGTCTTTCCGCAGACGGTCGACGTGGTCCGGACCCGGGCCGAGGCGCTCGGGTTGTCGGTGCAGGTCGCCGACCTGTCCACTGGCTTGCCCGAGGTGGATGCCTTCGGCGTGCTGTTGCAGTACCCGGGTGCGTCCGGTGTGGTGCGTGACCTGCGCCCGGTGATCGAGGCCGCCCATGAGCGGGGCGCGGTTGTTGCGGTCGCTGCTGACCTGCTCGCGCTCACCCTGCTGACCCCGCCCGGCGAGCTCGGCGCCGACATCGCGGTCGGCACCACCCAGCGATTCGGGGTGCCGCTTGGTTTCGGTGGTCCGCACGCCGGTTACCTGGCCATCCGCGCCGGCTTGGAGCGGCAGCTGCCCAA
>JBDSAN010000011.1:0-6009 GCA_039922115.1 Jatrophihabitantaceae bacterium | reverse complement strand
TGGACGTGATGCTGGCCGAGAACGCTGCCTACAACGGTGTCGAGGTGAACTGCATCCCGATCGACATTCCCAAGGGGCACCTGAGCTTTCACCACTGTCGTACCTACCACGGCAGCGGGCCGAACCTGTCCGACCGGCCGCGCCGGGCGATCTCGCTGCACCTGCAGGACGGCGCCAACGCCTTCCAGGAATTCCGGTTGTCCACCGGTGAGCTGGCCAGCTACAACCACGACGTGCTGGTTCGTCGAACCGCGGACGGCCGGCCGGACTACGCCGACCAGGACTACTGCCCGACCCTGTGGCGAGAGTGAGCGGTAGCGACCCCCGCTCGCTCTACCGCACTGTGCGGCTCATCCGGCGATTCGAGGAGCGCGCAATGCAGCTGGTGCGCGCCGGCGACATCGTCGGGGGCATTCACCCCTACATCGGCCAGGAAGCGATCGCGGCCGGTGTGTGCTCGGTTCTGCAGCCGCACGACATCATCACCAGCACCCACCGCGGGCACGGCCACGTGCTTGCCAAGGGCGTCGATCCGGCGCGGCTGTTCGCTGAGCTGGCCGGCCGCAGTACCGGCCTGAACGGCGGCCGTGGCGGGTCGATGCACGCTGCTGACTTTTCTCTCGGCATCTACGGGGCAAACGCGATCGTCGGGGCCGCCGGTGCGATTGCGGCCGGCGCGGTGTGGGCATTGCGCCGGCAGGGCGGCGACCAGATCGGGGTCAGCTTCTTCGGCGACGGCGCGGTCAACGAGGGTGCTCTGCTGGAAGCGTTCAACTTGGCTTCGCTGTGGCACGTCCCGGTGCTTTTCATCTGCGAGAACAACGGATACGCCACCACCATGCCGGTGGCCGGTGCGGTCGCCGGCAGCATTCTGGGCCGGGCCGAGGCATTCGGGATCCCGGCTTACAGCGTGGACGGTCAGGACGTCCAGGCGGTGCATGAGCTGGCCTGCGAGGCGATGCTGCGAGCCCGGTCAACTCCGGGCCCGGTGCTGATCGAGTGCCACACCTACCGCTTCGACGCCCACCACACCTACGAGCACCAGGTCCGCACCGACTACCGGCCGGCCGCCGAGCTGGCCCGCGGCCGGTCCCGGGACCCGGTCGAGATCGCCGGCCTGCCGATCAGCGGGGCCGAGCGCGCCGGAATCGATGCCGAGATCGAGGATTGCCTTGCGGCGGCGGTCGAATTCGCGCTGGCCAGCCCGCATCCAGATCCGGCCGGCGCGCTGGATCACCTCTACGCCGACGGGTTGCGGCCACGGATGCGGGACGGTTCCTGATGGCCCAGCTGTCCTACCGAAAGGCCCTGTCGCGCGCGCTCGGTGACGAGATGGCCCGCGATGACTCGGTATTCGTGCTCGGCGAGGACGTCCGGACGGCGGCGTCCAACATCACCTCCGGGCTGGTGGACCGGTTCGGCCTGGACCGGGTGCTGGACGCGCCGCTGTCCGAGCAGGCCTTCACCAGCTTCGCCACCGGGGCGGCGATGGCCGGCCTGCGGCCGGTGATCGAGTTCCAGATCCCGTCGTTGCTGTTCCTGGTGTTCGAGCAGATCGTCAATCACGCGCACAAGTTCTCGCTGATGACCGGCGGCCAGACCCAGGTCCCGGTGACCTACCTGGTGCCCGGCTCCGGCTCCCGGTCCGGCTGGGCCGGCCAGCATTCCGACCATCCCTACAGCCTGTTCGCCCACGTCGGGGTCAAGACGGTGGTGCCCTCGACGCCGGCCGACGCCTACGGCCTGCTGATCTCGGCTCTTCGCGATGTGGACCCGGTGGTGGTGTTCGCGCCGGCCGGCGCGCTCGGCGTGCGTGCCGATGTCGAGCTGGCAACGCTGGCGGCGGTGCCGATCGGGGTCGGCCGGATCTGCCGGCCGGGTAGCGACGTGACGGTGGTTGCGGTCGGCCACCTGGTGCACGATGCCCTTGCGGTGGCTGCCGAACTCAGTGATCGGGTCTCGATCGAGGTGTTCGATCCACGGACCCTGCACCCGTTCGACTGGGCCGGCCTGCTCGAATCGGTCGGCCGGACCAGGCGGCTGGTGGTGATCGACGATTCGAACCGATCCTGCGGCATCGGCGCCGAGATCGTGACCAGCGTGGTGGAAAAGGTGCGGTTGCTGGCACCGCCGCGGCGGGTCAGCCGGCCCGACGGCGCGGTGCTTGCCTTCGCCCAGGAATTGGACCGGGCGGTACAGCCGGACCGGCAACTGCTGCGCGCCGCGATCGAACAGGTACTGGAGGAACGATGAACAGCATGCTGGAATCGACCTATCGCTGGGGTGGGTCGGGCACCGGTTGGGAGACGCTGTCGGATCAGGCCCGCGAGCTGATCGTCGATTGCGGCCGGCGCAACTGGCATCGGATTCATGCCAATGTGCCCAGCTACAACGACAAGTGGCGCCCGTTGCGGCCGGTGATCATGACCGCGTCGATGTTCGCCGCCCTGCACGAGGTCTCCGATCGGGTCGCCGAGCTGATCCTGGACTCGTGCCGGCGTCGGGCCAGCACGGCCGGTGAGTTACGCCGGGCGCTCGGGGTGGCCGAGGGTCATATCGCGCTGCTCGATGACAGCGAGCCGCTGACCGATGACCTGCTGATCTCCAGCCGGCCCGATATCTTGTTCAGTGGCGGGGTGCCCAAGTTCGTCGAGTTCAATATCGACGGCGCGCTGGGCGGCTGCTTCGACTCCGACAACCTGGCCAGCGGTTTCGATTCCCATTACCGCACCGAGGCAATCACCGAGCTGACCGGGTTGTACCCGCCGCCATCAGCCGTGCTGGGACGGCTCAGCACGGTGGCGAACTGGCTGGGCGATGCCACCGATCGCCGGGTCGCGATGGTGATGGACTGGACGGTCGGGCATGCCGGCCCGGTCGAGCCGAGGGAATTTCTGAAGTTCCTGGACCCGGTGGTTGCCAGCGCGGCCGAGGTCGGCGTCGAGCTGATCCCGTTCTGGCTGCACTGGCTGGAAACCGACGAGCAGTCGCGGATGCTGGTCGATGGCGTGCCGGTGTCGAACATGCTGCGGATGTTCGTCCCGGATACCGCTCCGCCGAGTTCCGGACTGGACGCGCTGGAGCGGGTCGTGCAAGCCGGCAACGTGCGCTGCTTCACCTCATCGGCAACCTGGCTGCTGACCAACAAGCTCACTTTGGCCTGGCTCTGGGAGGACCTGGCCGAGCTACCGGCGCCCGATCAGGCGCTGGTGCGCGCGCACATCCCGCGGACCCGGCTGCTGACCGGCGGGCTGGTGGCGACCGCGCTGGCCGAGCAGGCCGGCCTGGTGCTCAAGCCGGTGGACGGTTCCAGCGGCCGGGACGTGCTGCTCGGCCGAGAGGCTGCTGCCGAGGACTGGCGACTAGCCATCGAGCGGGCCGTGCAGGCCGGCAGTTTCCTGTTGCAGGACCTGGTCGAATCCGATCTGCTACCGATGGACTTCATCGAGATCAACACCGGCGAAGTGGTCGAGCACGGGGTGCCGGCCTGCTACGGGCCCTACCTGTTCGGCCGCCAGCAATGCGGCGGCGAGCTGCGGATCGGCTACCCGGGTGGTGGCTCGATCATGAACGTCGGGCACGGCGCGCTGGTGGACGGCTTCGCCATCGTCCCGGGCTAACCGCGCTATCGAAAGTGGCGCTGAAACCGTGCTATTGACCGATTCAACGCCACTTCGCTAGCTGGCTCGCAGCCGAGCGCCGAGCCCGCGCACCATCTCGGCGGCCGCGATCGCGTCACTGCGGGCATTGCCGTGCCGGCCGTCCGGGCTGTACAGGCTCGGGTCGGTGGCGCGCGGGTGCCGGCTCAGGTCGACGTGCACGCAGTCGTAGCGCTCGGCCAGTTGCCGGGCGTGCTCGGCCAGCAGTGCCAGCCGCTCGCGCAGTTCCAGCCGATTGCGCTCGGGAACTGCCGGGCTGTAGGACACGTCGAAGATCCCGATGGTCGCCAGCTGAGCGCCGGCAGCGCGCAATTGCTCGAACATCGCGGCAAGTTCGGCATCGACCGAGTCGGCCTGTTCGGGGTAGCTGCGCCGAAACGCATCGTTGCCGCCGCACAGCACCAGGGCCAGGTCGGGCTTGAACGCCAGCGCATCGGCCAGTTGACCCTCGCGTACCTCGCGGGCCAGCAGGCCGCTCACCCCGAGATTGAGGTAGCTCAGCTCGGCTGCGTTCGCGGTCAGCTCGGCGGCCACCCGGTCGGTCCAGCGCAGCGGCGCGAAACCGTCCACCGCGAAGAACGGACCGTTGGCCACGCTGTCACCGAGCACCACGAACCGCCGCCACGGATGCCCAGCCAGCAGCGCGGCGCTCTCGCCCTCGGCCAGGCAGTCCGGGTCTGCCAGTTCGGCCGGCCGCTCGCCGATCGCGGTCATGCCCGCCCCGCTTCGGCCGGCACCGGACGGCCCAGCGTGATCCGGCGCTGATCGAGCAACGGCACGCTGTTGATTACCAGGCAGATCACCGCGGCGGTGATCAGGGTGCTGTGCAGGCCGAAGCGGGTTACCGCCCAGCCGCCGATCAAGGCCCCGATCGGGATGCCCATGAACGACACCGTGGTGCATAGCCCGATCACCCGAGTTTGCAAGCCATCAGGCACTCGCTCGTACATGGCCGCGCCCAGGATCGGGTTCACCGAAGCGATCCCGAGGCCGGCGATCACGCTGACCAGCATCACCAGTGCCAGGTTGCTGCTCAGCCCGACCACGAGCAGCCGGGGCGCGCAACTGATCAGCGCGCCGATCAGGAACACCCGGTAGCGCGGTACCCGATCGGCCAGCACCGTGAAGATCACCGTGCCGGCCAGCGCACCGGCCGCGTAGGCGCCGAGGGTGAACCCGAGCGCCTCGGGGGAGTGCAGCACGTCGCGGGCCCACACCGGGATGAACACCGTGGTCGCGGCGTTGCCGAAGAAATTGATCATGAAGGTGGTTGCCAGCATGGTCGACAGCACCCGGTCTGAACGCAGGTAGCCGAAGCCGCCGCGTAGCGCGACCAGATACCGTTCCTGCGGCGCCGATTCGGTGATCGGATCGGCTGGTTGACCGGCCACCAGGCCACCGACGACCAGCGCGCACACGGCGAAACTGGCCGCATCGAAGGACACCGCACCGCGGGCGCCGAACCAGACGATCAGCAGCCCACCCAGCGAGGTGCCGATCAGCATCGAGGTGCGGCTGAGCCCTTCATACAGCGAGGTCACCCGGATCATCGGGTAGCCGGCCCGCATCGCGGCACTGCGCAGCAGCACGTGCTTGGTGCGATCGCCCACCCCGCGCAGGGCGCCGGTCAGCGCGATCAGTAGCAGCAACCAGCCAAGTCCGGTGCCGTGCATCAGCGCGATGGCGGCCAGCGAGAGCGCGCTGACCAGGTCACAGCACACCGAGCTGCGCCGCAGGCCGAGCCGGTCGGCAAGCGGGGTGAGCAGCATGCTTGCCAGCAGGTACGGGATCACCTCGGCGGCGACGGCCAGTCCCATGTCGGTCGGATCCCCGGTGATCGACAGCACCAGCCAGGGAATCGCGACCAGCGAAACCTGGCTGCCCAGCGCCGATCCGATGTCGGCGCTGATCAGCGCGATGAAGTTTGACCGCGGTTTCATCCGCTGGCCACTGGCTGTTGCGACACCGCCCCGGCCGATGCGGCTCGCGCCTGTGCCCAGCGAGCCCGCAACGCCTGCTTGTCCACCTTGGCCGAGCGGTTCTGCGGCAGCCGATCGAGGAATTCCACCGTGGCCGGCGCCCACATCTCGTTCAGGGTCTCGGTGACCAGTTCGATCAGTTCGGCCGCGCTGACCGCGCCGGGCACGTCGGTCACTACGTAGGCGTGCGGTACCTCGCCGACCACATCGTCCGGCACCCCGATCACCGCAGCGGCACGTACCCGGGGGTGCTCAGCGATCGCGTCCTCGATCGGGCGGCAGAAAATCGCCCAGTTGCGCCGGTGGGTGACGATCATGTCGTGCGCGCGATCGACCAGGTAGAGGTAGCCGTCCTCGTCGAGGTAGCCGAT
>JBDSAN010000010.1:0-2907 GCA_039922115.1 Jatrophihabitantaceae bacterium | reverse complement strand
CCGGCACCTGCACCGGCTACTACAGCTGGAAGGGCAATGGCGATTACACCATCCGCAACACCGCGACCGGCTACTGCCTGACCACCACGGCTGCTGCCGGCAGCAGCCGACCGGTAACCGCCGCGCTGTGCAGCGGCAGCGCCTATCAGGAGTGGAGTTTCGGTTACAGCGGCGACCCGGCGAACCAGAAGCTCGTCTTTCATAACCTCGGCAACGACTGGTACCTGGACGCCGAGGGAAGCACCGTGGTGACCTCGGCCGGCTCGTCGGGCAACCAGAAGGTGTTTGACCAGTGCTTGGCCGGCGCTGGTTGCTCGCCTGCACCGAACTAAACCCAGCGTTACTAAACCCAGCGTTCCGGTTGAGCGGTCAGCGCAAGCCAGCTCAACCGCTCAACCGGATAGCCGGCTTAGGGCAGCGTTTCGGCCAGTTCGCTGACGGTGCGCTGGGTGCCGGTGTAGAACGGCACCTCCTCGCGGACGTGCCGGCGGGTCTCCGAACCACGCAGGTGGCGCATCAGATCCACGATCCGGTGCAGCTCGTCGGCCTCGAAGGCGAGGATCCACTCGTAGTCATTCAGCGCGAACGAGGCGACGGTGTTGGCTCGCACGTCCGGGTAGTCCCGGGCCAGCTGGCCATGCTCGGCCAGCAGCGAGCGCCGCTCCTGGTCAGGCAGCAGGTACCACTCGTAGGAGCGGACGAACGGGTAGACACAGACGTACTTGCGACTGCGCTCATCGGCGAGGAAGGCCGGTACGTGGCTCTTGTTGAACTCGGCCGGCCGGTGCAGGGCCATCACCGACCAGACCGTCCGCAGGTGCGAGCCCAGCCTGGTTCGCCGGAACCGGTGGAACGCGGCCTGCAGCTGATCGGCAGTCTCGGCGTGCCACCAGATCATCAGGTCGGCATCGGCCCGCAGCGTCGAGACGTCATAGGTCGCCCGGACGGTGATGTCCTGCGCAGCTAGCTCGGCGAACAGCTCATCGACCTCGGCGGCGTACTCCTTGCGGGGCGCATCGCCCAGCGGCCGGTCCAGGGCAAACACCGACCAGGCGGTGTAGCGGATCAGATCATTGATTTCGCGGGCCTGCTTGCCATCAACCATGACCTCATTGTGCTGGCTGGCCGAGGGCAGTCACTATCCGGTCGGTTGCTTTGTGAGCTGAACCGATGCAGGCCGGGATGCCGACCCCGTCGTAGCTGGCACCGCACACAGCCAGGCCGGGAACCTCGGCCACCGCCGACCGGATCCGGGCCACCCGGGCCAGGTGGCCGACCGCGTACTGCGGCAGCGCGCCACCCCAGCGCTGGACGTGGCTGTCGACCGCAACCGCGGCCAGCCCGGTCAGCTGTTCGAGTTCGGCACGTACCAGCGCCACCAGCTCGGCGTCCTCGCGCTGCAGCACCCACTCCTCGCCGGCCCGACCGAGCGATGCCCGCATCAACAACACGCCGGATTCCGCCCCGACGCCCGGCCACTTCTGCGAGGAGAAGGTCATCGCCTTGCAGCTGAGCCCCTCGATGCTCGGGATCAGCAACCCGCTGCCGGCCGGCAGCGCGCCGGCGGGCAGGCCGGCGAAGGCCAGGGTCACGATCGCCATGCTCGCCGTCTCGATACCGGCCAGCTCGGACACCGCGTTCGGAGCCAGCTCAGCCAGCAATGCCGCGGTCTTGCCGGCTGGCGTCGCCAGCACCACGGCGTCAGCCGACAGCTGCTCGGGGTCAGCGGCCGAACCCAGCACCAGCGAGAATCCCGACCCGAGCCGGCTGATCGTGCGAACCGTGGCCGATGTTCGGACGGTGAAGCCGCCGCGCTCGGCCAGCGTCTCGGCCAGCGTGGCCAGCCCGCCGTCCAGGCTGGCAAACACCGGCGCGCTGGAGCGCTCCCGGCCACCGGCTGCCACGTTGGCCGCTGCCGCGTCCAGCAGCGAACCGCCCTGGCTCATCAGCCTGCTGGCCAGCGTCGGCACCGCGGCCTGCACCGAGATGGCATGCGCATGACCGGCATAGACCCCGCCGAGTAGCGGGTCGACCAGCCGCTGGACGACCTCCTCGCCGAACCGCGCGGCCACCAGATCGCCGACCGACACGTCCCCGGGCAGCGGCGGGTACGGGCCACCGGCCGGCTCGGCCTCGATCCGCGCGATGGTCTCATCGGTCAGCACCCCGGCCGCCCGCACCGCGGCCAGGTCGGTCGGCACCCCCATCAGCGTGCCGGCCGGCAGCCGGCGGTTGGCGCCCCGGTTGCGCAGTAGCGCGGCTGTGGTGAGTGGATAGATCAGCTGCTCGGTCAGGCCGACCCGCTCGGCCAGCGCGATCCCTTCCGGCCGGCGGGCCAGCAGCGCCTCGGCACCGACGTCCACCCAGGCACCGGCCAGCTGTACCCGGCGCAGCTTGCCACCGACCTGGCCGGCCGACTCCAGCACCAGCACCTCGGTAGCCGGCAGCTCGCGGGCCAACCGCTCAGCTGCGGCCAACCCTGAGATTCCGCCGCCCACCACGACGACCTTGCGTGTGCCCACCAGCAACCCGCCTTGCCCTTCCGAGGTTGGCTCAGAGTGAATGGACCAGCTCGACAACCCGGGTCAGCACGTCCGGGTTGGTATCCGGAAGCACGCCGTGCCCGAGGTTGAAGATGTGCCCGGGGCTGCGCCGGCCCTCGGCCACAATCCGACGTACCTCGCGCTCGATCACCGGCCAATCGGCCAGCAGCAGCGCCGGATCCAGGTTGCCCTGGACCGGGGTCCGGCCGCCGATCCGGTCGGCGGCCGTGTCGAGCGGGGTGCGCCAGTCGACGCCGACCACCGAGGCGCCGGCCTGGCGCATCAGGTCGAGCAGCTCACCGGTGCCGACTCCGAAATGGATCTTCGGAATGCTCGGGTAACCGGCCAGCGAAGCGAACACCGC
>JBDSAN010000009.1:0-6247 GCA_039922115.1 Jatrophihabitantaceae bacterium | reverse complement strand
AACCGAGGTCGACGAGCTGCCGCGGTGCCCGACCACATAACCGGCCGCGCCGGCCAGCACCAGCAGCGCGACCGCGATCACGCTGAGCAGCACCGCACTCAGCCCGGACGGGCCGCCCGGCGCGGTCGGTAGCTGATCCGATTGCGGGCTCGACAGCATCGCCATCAGGAATCGGTCGGGTGACCGGGCGTGCTCGGGTTGGTCTTGAAGGCAGCGTTCGTGCAGCTGGCGCCGAGTTCAGGGGTGTTGGTCTGGTTCAGCTTCAGGTCGGTGATGAATTGCTGCACCCGTGGATCGGTCGCCGAGTCGACGAACAGCTGGTAACCCCACGCCTGCAAGGACACGTTGGTCTTCAGGCCGGCATACGGCGACAGCAGCATGTACTGCTGACCGGAGACCAGCTTGGTCAGCACGTCCAGCTGGTCGGCGGCCAAGCCGGGCTTGTAGGTGATCCAGACCGCGCCATGCTCCAGGTCGTGCACCGCGTTCTCGTTGGCGATCTGGGTCGGGTACACCGTGCCGGTGCAGTCTGCCCAGATCGGCGCGTGCGGCCCGCCCATCGGCGGAGATTCGGTGTAGCTGATGACCCTGGACTTGTGGTCACCGCTGCCGAAGGTCTTGTGCACGATTGCGGTGATCTTGTCCGGGCTGCTGGCGCTGCTCGACTTTTTCTTGCCCGAGCTGACCGCGTAGCCGATCACGCTGACCGCCAGCAGCACGATCACCACGGTGGCGATGATCAGGCCCCACGGCCGCTGCCGCTTGTTCATGATCTTCTTCGACTGTGCCTGTTTGGCCAGGCCCGCCTGTTTGGCCGGGCCTGCCTGCTTCGTGCCGGGACCAGCCTTACCATCCGGCCGAGCTGGGCCAGTCGACTTGGCGGGGGTGGTCGAAACGGTGCCCGGACGGCTTTTCTTGCCGCCCGACGCCGGTTTGATCGGATTCGTCATCGAGTCGCTTTCATCCCATAGGGACCGCTTCTGGTGGCCCGGTTGTCGGCGGTGAGTCTAGGTCGTGAACCTGTGCAATGCTGCGCAACGGTGTCCGGTGCACATGACATCGTTAAATTCCGCGCAGTTTAAACCCGCGTACAGCACCCCACTAGCATTGGTCCGGTGACACCCGACGAACTCAGCTCCGCGCTCCGCTCCGCCGTTGAGCGGGCGGTCGATTCGGGTGCCTTCACCGCTGAGGTCCCGGCTGAGGTTGTCATCGACCGGCCCAAGAACCGGGCGCACGGCGATTACGCCAGCAACCTGGCGATGCGGCTGGCCAAGTCAGCCGGCCGGCCGCCCCGCGAGGTTGCCGAGGCGATCGCGAAGTACCTGCTCGACACCGCCGGCATCGCCGCCGTCGAGGTTGCCGGGCCAGGCTTTCTGAACATCACCATCGCCGCCGGCTCGCTCGGCGAACTGGCTCGCACGATCGTGGCCGCCGGGCCGGACTACGGCAAGGGCGACGCGCTGGCCGGGACCCGGATCAACCTGGAGTTCGTCTCGGCCAATCCGACCGGCCCGGTACACATCGGCGGCGTCCGCTGGGCCGCGGTCGGCGACTCGCTGGCCCGGGTGCTGGCAGCGGCCGGAGCCGAGGTCACCCGCGAGTACTACTTCAACGATCACGGTGCCCAGATCGACCGGTTCTCCCGCTCGCTGCTGGCCTCGGCGCTGTCCGAGCCGACCCCTGAGGATGGCTACGCCGGCGCCTACATCGGCGAGATCGCCGGCCGGATCACCGCCGAGCAACCCTCGATCATCGAGCTGCCCCGCGAGCAGGCGCAAGAAGCGTTCCGGGCCCGTGGTGTCGAGCTGATGTTCGCCGAGATCAAGGCGAGCATGCACGAGTTCGGCGTCGACTTCGACGTCTACACCCACGAGAACTCGCTGCATTCCTCCGGCGCGGTCGATCGGGCGATCGAGCGGCTGCGCGGTCAGGGCCGATTATTCGAAGCCGATGGCGCGCTCTGGCTGCGAACCACCGACTTCGGCGATGACAAGGACCGGGTGGTCATCAAGCGTGATGGCGAACCCGCTTACATTGCAGGTGATCTGGCCTACTACCTGGACAAGCGCGAGCGTGGCTTCGATCAGGCCATCATCATGCTGGGCGCTGACCATCATGGTTATGTGGCCCGGCTGAACGCGATGTGCGCGTGCTTCGGTGACACGCCGGGGGAGAACCTGCTCATCCTGATCGGTCAGCTGGTCAACCTGGTCAAGGACGGCAAGCCGGTCCGAATGGGCAAGCGGGCCGGCAACGTGATCACCCAGGAGGACCTGGTCGACGCCGTCGGGGTGGACGCCGCGCGCTACCAGCTGGCCCGGTCCTCGGCCGACTCGACGATGGAGGTCGACCTGGACCTGCTGACCCGAGCGACTAATGAGAACCCGGTGCACTACGTCCAGTACGCGCATGCCCGAACCGCCAACGTGGTCAAGAACGCGGCCGCGGTCGGCATCACGCTGGGCGTGTTCAAGCCGGAATTGCTCGATCACGACAGCGAAACCGCGTTGCTGACCGCGCTCGGTGACTTTCCCCGGGTGGTTGCCCAGGCCGCGCTGCTGCACGAACCGCATCGGGTCGCCCGCTACCTGGAGGAGCTGGCCGGCTTCTTCCACCGCTGGTATGACAGCTGCCGGGTGCTGCCGCAGGGCGACGAGCCGATCACCGACGCCAATCGGACCCGGCTCTGGCTGGCGGTCGCGACCCGTACCGTGCTGGCCAACGGGTTGGCATTGCTCGGCGTCTCTGCCCCGGACCGCAAATGAGCAGGTCTGCCCACCCGGCCGGTCCGAGCCATGGGCACATGCTCGCCGGCGCCGAGCCGGTGGTTCGTCCGATCGAGCCGAACGCGCTCAACCCGGTGGTCTGGCCGGCCGGCGCCGATCGCGGCGAGGACGGTGCGCTGAGGATCGGCGGGCTGAGCGCCGTGGAACTGGCAGCGGAATTCGGCACGCCCGCCTTCGTGCTGGATACCGGGGACCTGCGCGCCCGGGCCCGGGCCTACGCCGCGGCTTTCGCCGGCGGGGACGTGTTCTATGCCGGCAAGGCGTTCCTGAGCACAGCGGTGGCCGCGATCATTGCTGATGAGGGTCTGGGCATCGACGTGTGCACCGCTGGTGAGCTGGCGATCGCGCTGCGCGCCGGGGTCGATCCGGGCCGGATTGCCTTGCATGGCAACAACAAATCGATCGATGAGCTGCAGGCGGCCCTCGATGCCGGGGTTGGCCGGATCGTGCTGGACAGCCACCAGGAAATCGAGCGGCTGGCCGCGCTGGCAAGTGCTGCCGGGCTGCGACCGAAGGTGCTGGTCCGGGTCACGGTCGGCGTCGAGGCGCACACCCACGAGTTCATCGCGACCGCGCACGAGGACCAGAAGTTCGGCTTCTCGCTGGCCAGCGGTCAGGCGCTGGCCGCGGTGAGCGCGGTGCTGAGCCGGCCGAGCCTGGAACTGGTGGGGCTGCACTCGCACATCGGCTCGCAGATCTTCGACACCGCTGGCTTCGAGGTGGCAGCTCACCGGGTGGTCGGCCTGCTGGCCCAGATCCGGGATGCGCACCGCCTTGAACTGCCGGAAGCCGATCTGGGTGGCGGCCTGGGTATCGCCTACGTCGACGGGGACGACCCGCAGCAGCCGGCTGAAATCGCTGCCCGGCTGCGCGCCATCATCGAACGCGAGTGCGGGCTGGCCGCGCTGGCGGTGCCCCGGCTGTCGGTGGAACCGGGCCGGGCGATCATCGGCCCGGCGATGATCACGCTGTACCGGGTCGGCACCGTCAAGCCGATCGTGCTGGACAGCGGCTCGACCGATAACGTCCGCACCTACATCTCGGTGGACGGCGGGATGAGCGACAACATCCGGACCGCGCTCTACGATGCCGATTACACCACCGTGCTGGCCAATCGGGTCAGCAACGCCGCACCGCAGCGGTGCCGGGTGGTCGGCAAACATTGCGAAAGTGGTGACATCGTGGTGCGCGAGTGCTGGCTACCTGCCGACGTCGGGCCCGGTGACCTGTTGGCGGTCGCCGCCACCGGCGCCTACTGCTATGCAATGGCCAGCAATTACAACCGGATTCCACGTCCGCCGGTGGTTGCTGTGACCGCCGGCCAGGCCAGCCTGATCGTCCGCCGCGAGAGCCTGGACGAGGTGATGGCCACCGATGTCGGCTGGCAGGCCGAGCCGGGCTTGGGCAGCGTCCTGGCCCGATCGACCAGCGAGGCAGCGCGATGAGCGGGCCAGCACCGATCCGGGTCGCGTTGCTGGGCTGTGGCGTGGTCGGCAGCGCGGTGGCTCGGTTGCTGACCGATCAGGCAACCGAGTTGGCGGCTCGGGTCGGGGCGCCGCTGGAACTGGCCGCGATCGGCGTGCGCCGGCTGAACCGGCATCCCGACGTCGATCAGGCGCTGCTCACCACCGATGTGGAATCGATCGTCAACGCAAGCGATATCGACATCGTGGTCGAGGTGATCGGTGGCATCGAACCGGTCCGGTCGTTGCTGCTGACCGCGCTGAAGTCCGGCAAGAGCGTGGTCAGCGCGAACAAGGCGTTGCTGGCCGAGGACGGCGCCAGCCTGCACGCGGCGGCCAGCGCCAGCGGGGTGGACCTGTACTACGAGGCCTCGGTGGCCGGCGCGATCCCGCTGCTGCGCCCGCTGCGCGAATCGCTGGCCGGTGACCGGATCACCCGGGTGATCGGCATCGTGAACGGCACCACGAACTTCATCCTGTCCCGGATGGCCGCCAGTGGCGCCGGATTCTCCGAAGCGCTGGCCGAGGCAACCGCGCTCGGCTATGCCGAAGCCGACCCGAGCGCGGACGTCGATGGTTACGACGCCGCCGCCAAGGCCGCGATCCTGGCCGGATTGGCCTTTCATACTAGGGTGACCTCCTCCGACGTCTATCGTGAGGGGATCAGCGAGGTCACCGCTGCCGACGTGGCCAGCGCCACGGCGATGGGCTACACGATCAAGCTGCTGGCCATCTGCCAGCGCTCCGGTTCGGCCGACGCGCCGTCGGTGGCGGTGCGGGTTCATCCTGCGATGATTCCGAAAAGCCATCCGCTGGCCAGTGTCGGCGATGCTTTCAACGCGGTGTTCGTCGAGGCCGAGGCGGCCGGTTCGCTGATGTTCTACGGCCGTGGTGCTGGTGGCGCGCCGACCGCGAGCGCGGTGCTCGGCGATCTGGTGGCGGTTGCCCGAAACCGGCTCAGCGGCAGCCGCGGTGCGGGCGAGAGCGCCTATGCCGACCTGGCCATCCAACCGATCGGCGAGGTGCCGACCCGCTATCACGTCGCGCTCGATGTTGCCGATAAGCCGGGCGTGCTGGCTTCGGTGGCCAGCGCCTTCGCTGACAACGGCGTCAGCATCCAGACCGTCCGGCAGGAGGGCCAAGGCGATGCTGCCACCCTGGTGCTGGTGACCCACGTGGCGGCCGATGCCGCGCTGTCGGCGACCGTTCGGCGGCTTGCCGGCTATGACTTCATCCGCCGGGTGGGCAGCGTGATGCGGGTCGAAGGCCTGCCCGCGGACTGAGCCGGCTGACCCGGCAATCCGTTCGGCGCAACGTCGCGCCAGGCCGGGAGGCAGAGCTGTACCGATGTCATAAGGAGAACCTGCTGATGGCAGGACGGCATTACACCAGCGGTCCGGACAGCAGCGCCTGGCCCGGCCTGATCGAGGCCTACCGGGATCGGCTGCCGGTCACCGCCGACACTCCGGTCATCACCCTGTTCGAGGGCGGCACGCCGTTGGTGCCGGCGCCCAGGATCGCCGAACTGGTCGGGGCCGAGGTGTACCTGAAGGTGGAGGGCGCCAACCCGACCGGATCGTTCAAGGACCGCGGCATGACGATGGCCATCTCCAAAGCGGCCGAGGTCGGGGCCAAGGCGGTCATCTGCGCCTCGACCGGCAACACCTCGGCCTCGGCGGCCGCATACGCGGTGCGGGCCGGCATGATCTGCGCCGTGCTCGTCCCGCAGGGCAAGATCGCGCTCGGCAAGATGGCGCAGGCGCTGGTGCACGGGGCCAAACTGCTGCAGGTGGACGGCAATTTCGACGATTGCCTGGAACTGGCACGAAAGCTGGCGGTGGATTACCCGGTTGCCCTGGTCAACTCGGTGAATCCGGATCGGATCGAAGGGCAGAAGACCGCTGCCTTCGAGATCTGCGACGTGCTGGGACGGGCGCCCGACATCCACTGCATTCCGGTCGGCAACGCAGGCAATATCACCGCGTACTGGAAGGG
>JBDSAN010000008.1:0-9562 GCA_039922115.1 Jatrophihabitantaceae bacterium | reverse complement strand
CATGGCGATAGCTCCTCGATTCCGTCCGGCGGCAACGCCCCGGACCCGGCCAGCACATTAGTCACATCAGTAACAGCGCGCGAGTTCAAGACGCCGCACAGATCGACCGGTCACCGACAAAACGAAGCCGAAGTGCTGCCGGGCTGGACAGCGGTCAGCAGCCGCGCGCAGAGACCAAGCTGTTGCCAGCGCCTCGCCCAGCACAGCTCAGCACAGCCGGAGGGACACCGGCAGGACCGAACCCAGCCCACGGCCGATCCAGAAACCACTGTCAACAATTGGCTATCGGCCTTCGACCGGGCGCGCTCACGACCGGTGCGATCAGCGAGGGTCGCCGAGCTGTTCCAGGCCGACTGTTACTGGCGTGACCTGGTGGCTTCACCTGGAAACATCAGCATCCCCGAGGGCCAGGCCGCGATCGCGCGGATGCTGGAAGCCCAACTCTCACAGGTAATTCCGAGCACCTGGCAGGTCGGCAAGTGCTGGGGCCTGGGTTCGGACACCACCAAGGACCCGGGGCCGTGGGCGGGCGAGCAGCGCAACATCTGGCAGCCGACCCAGCAGCCGGCGCTGTGGTTCCACGGTGGCAACCTGCACCAGTCCCGGCACTACTCGCTTTACCTGGCATTGCAGCTGAAAGCCAGATTCGACGCGATACCTTACCCCGGTGTACGACCTGCCCCAGGTGCACCACCTGAGCTGAGCCTGCCCGCTCCCCTCGATGCAACAGCTGGCGGCCGCGCGGTGTCAGTCAGGTGTCGCTACATCGGTGTCATCAATCGAGGAGGAGAGCCCGATGCGCAGACTCATCGCACTTGGATTCGCAATGGTCGCCGGCCTCTGGCTGGCCGGACCGGCCGCAGCCGCCACGCCCACCCTGCACGTCACGCCCAGCTCGGTCGCCGCCGGTGGATCGGCACAGGTCAGCGGTACGTGCGAGGCCAACACCGACGGCTTCGCGCTGTCGCACGCGTTCCTGCACGACAGCGGCCACGACTTCGCCGGGGTCGGTGCGGTGGCATTTCACACCGATGCCAGCGGGGTATTCTCAGCCACCGCCCAGGTACCGGCGAGCATCCCGGCCGGCAGCTACTCGGTGACCGGCCGGTGCGGCGGCGGCAACCTCGGCATCACGGCCACGCTCACCGTCACCGCGGCGGCCGGTGGGGTGCCGACCGCGGTACCGGCTGGTTCCGGCGGCTTGGCCGCAACGACCAGCGCCGGTACCGAGCGCGCCCAGCTCGCGGTGGCCGGTGCCGGCCTGGTGTTGCTGCTGGCCGGTGGCCTCGGCGCTCGCCGGCTTCGTCGCAGCCACCCGCACGCGCACTGAGCCGGGCTGATCAAACCATGCCGGCCCGAGCGCTACGGAGGGTCACGGTCGCGCTGACCGTGCTTGCGCTGGGGGCCGGCCTGGCGCTGGTGATCGGGGCAGCGATCGGCCTGCGGCAGGACCGGTCGCTGCCCCCGGACGTCGGCACGGTCGCCGGTGCCGCACCGAGCCGACCACCGGCCCCCGCGCCGTCGGTATCGGTGCCGTCGGTATCGGTGCCGTCGGTATCGGTGCCTAGGCCGGCTCGGTCGGTGCCGGCAACTGTCAGCATTCCCAGCCTGAACGTGACCGCTCAGGTGCTACCGGTGGTCAACACTGGCGGCGTCCTCGGCGTGCCGGACGATCCGGCCCAGCTCGGCTGGTGGACCGGTGGCGCCCAGCCCGGTGCCGCCCGCGGCTCGGTGATCATCGACGGGCACGTGGACTCGGCCAGCACCGGCCCCGGCGCGCTGTTCCGGCTCGGCCGGCTCAACCCCGGCGACCGGATCGCGGTCACCAGCCGAACCGGCGCCAGCCACAGCTACACCGTCACCGGCCGCCGGAGCTACCCGAAGGCGGCCGGGTTGCCTGCCGAGCTGTTCGACCGGGCCGGCCCGTCCCGGCTGGTGCTGATCTCGTGCGGTGGCGCGTTCGATCGCAGCGCCGGCAGTTACCTCGACAACATAGTGGTATTCGCCGCTCCCAGCTGAGCAACGCCCAGCTGAGCAGCGCCCGGCTGAGCAGCGCCCGGCTAGCGGAGACCGGCGATCACCTCGACCGCGCGGTCCAGCTCAGCCTCGGTGTTGTAGTAGTGCGGCGACAGCCGCACCAGCGGGTGCACGCCACGGTCCTCGGTATCGAACGGGGTGTGATCGGCCACGGTCAGGCTGGCGTTGATGCCGGCCGCCGCGAGCGCGGCCAGCACCTCGTCCGGCTGGTGTCCGGCCACCCCGACGGTGACGATCGCGCACCGGTCCGGGCCCTGATCGTGACAGCGCACCCCGGGCAGTTGGTCGAGCTGGTCCCGCAGCCGTTGCCCGAGCTGCTGGCAGCGCTGGCCGATCGCGTCCAGGCCGAGGTCCAGTGCTTGCCGGACGGCCACCCCGAGCCCGATCACGTTCAGGTAGCTGTGCTCCCAGGTCTCGAACCGGCCGGCCGCCGGCTGCCAGTCGAAGCCGCGCCGGCCGTCCCAGGTCGCCGCTCCGATCTCGGTCACGAACGGGTCCAGCCGATCCAGCGCGGCCTCGCCCACCCACAAGAAGCCGGTGCCGCGCGGGCCGCGCAGGAACTTCCGGCCGGTGCCGGTGAGCAGGTCGCAGCCGATCTGATCGACCTCGATCGGTAGCTGACCGGCCACCTGGGTGGCATCCAGCAGGTACAGCGCGCCGGCCGCCCGCGCGATCTGACCAACCTCGGCCGCCGGATTCACCAACCCGCCGGCGGTCGGCACCCAGGTCAGGCCGATCAGCTTGGTCCGCTCATCGACCACCTCGGCCAGCGCGGCCAGGTCGAGCTGACCGCTGTCGTCGTTGCCGATCACCACCAGCTCGGCCCCGGTCCGGCGGGCCGCCTGCAGGTAGGCGAGCACGCTGCTGCCGTACTCGTCGCGACCGGTCACGATCCGGTCGCCCGGGCCGAGCGGTACCGAGTAGAACGCGGCGTTCCAGGCGTGCGTCGAGTTGTCGAACAGCGCCACCTGCTCGGCCCGGCCGCCGACCAGCTCAGCGAGCCAACGATAGGTCGCCTCGATCTGCTCGCCGGCCGCCGCGGCAGCCTCGTAGCCGCCGATCTCCGATTCCAGCCGCAGGTGCTCGGCCATCGCGGCGACCGTCTGCCGGCTCAGCAACCCGGCTCCGGCATTGTTGAGATGGGTTCGGTGCGCGCAGCCCGGAGTGTCCCGGCGTAACTGGTCGATATCCATCAGGCCACCCTGCCAGATCGGTAGGCTCTCGCTATGGCCGAGTGGATCTACTTCCTGCATCCCCCGCGCGACAACTTCGCCGCCACCATGACCGAAGCCGAGAGCGAAGCCTGGGGCAGGCATTTCCAGCGACTGCAACAGTTGCTCGCCGATGGCGTCCTGATCCTGGCCGGGCCGACACTGGGCCAGCACAACACCGGGATCGCGGTGTTCGAGGCGCCGGATGAGCAGGCAGCGCAGCAGATCGTCGATGCCGACCCGGCCGTCGCCGAGGGGTTCGCCCGGGGCGAGCTGCGGCCGTTTCGGGTATCGCTGCTGCGCGGTCGGCCATGACCCGCCCGGCGACCAGCACCGGGTTCATGGCGTTTGCCGACGGGCAGACCTGGTACCGGATCACCGGCGAGCTGGCCGCGAACGCCGAGCGGGCGCCGCTGGTAGTGGTGCATGGCGGCCCGGGTGCCACCCACGACTACTGCCTGGCGATGGCCGAACTGGCCGCTGACGGGCGCGCGGTGATCCACTACGACCAGTTCGGCTGTGGCAGGTCCAGTCACCGGCCGGACTGGGATCCGAGTCGCTGGACCGTCCAGCTGTTCATCGACGAGCTGGCCGCGCTGATCGACCAGCTCGGCCTCACCAGCTACCACCTGCTCGGCCAGTCCTGGGGCGGCATGCTCGGGCCGGAGTTCGTGCTGGCCCATCCGGACGGCATCCGCTCGCTGTCGATCTGCGACAGCCCGGCCTCGATGCAGCTGTGGATCGAGGCGGCCAACACGCTGCGCGCGCAACTGCCGGCCGAGGTACAGCAAACGCTCACCGAACACGAGGACGCCGGCACCATCGATTCGCCCGACTATGCTGCCGCGACCACAGTGTTCTACGACCGGCACGTCTGCCGGGTGGTGCCCAACCCGCCCGAGGTGGCCGCCTCGTTCCAGGCGCTGGAGGCCAACCCGAGCGTCTACCTGGCGATGAACGGACCGACCGAATTCCACGTCACCGGCTCGCTCAAGCCGTGGAGCGTGATCGACCGGCTGCCCGGTATCCGGGTGCCGACGCTGGTGGTGGCCGGCGAGTACGACGAGGCGATGCCCCTTGTCTGGCAGCCGTTTCTCGATCAGATTCCGGACGTCCGCTCGCATGTATTCGCCGATGCCAGTCACATGCCGCATGTCGAGCAGCCGGCGGAGTTCCTGCAGGTGGTCGGCGACTTCCTGCGCGAGCACGACCCGGCATGACCGGCCAGCCGGCGCAGCCGGTCGTGCCGGATCCGCTCGGCCCGGCCGCGCTCGACTTCTGGATCGGCAGCTGGAACCTCAGCTGGCCAGGCGGCTCCGGGACGAACCGGATCAGCCGGATCCTCGGTGGCAGCGTTATCGAGGAGGACTTCGAGTGCCAGGACGCGGACGGCTCGCTTTACGGGCGCAGCCTGTCGGTGCGCGACAGCACCGATGGCAGTTGGCGCCAGACCTGGGTTGATTCCTCCGGCGCGTACTTGGACTTCGTCGGAGTCGACGTGGACGGCAGGATCGGCTTCCAGCGATCGGCAATCGTCTCAGGTAGCCCGGCGCTGCAACGGATGGTCTGGCTCGACGTGAGCGCTGACGGCTTTCGCTGGGAGTGGCAACGCTCAATCGACGACGGTCGAAGCTGGAGCGTGATCTGGCCGCTGGACTATCAGCGGGCCAGCACTGGACGTTGAACCGGCTGCGGCCGGGTGCAGCCTTCGGAGCGGTCTGAATTAACTCCCCCGGCGCCGGCTTCGATACCATCCTGCGAGGCGGTATCGCCGCCTGACGTCCACAACTGCACGGAGGAACTGTGCCTTCCGGGTCAAACCTGCACCGAGCCAAGCGCGCCTACGCCAGCGTTGCCCAGTCCGCTGGCACCGCGCTGACCAAGCTGGGCGTGCTCGGCGACGAAGCGCCCGCGCTGGACCACCGGGCCCGGCACTGGGCCTTCAGCCTGACCCGGGTGCACGACTCGCTGGCGATCGCCGAACTGGACGTGCCGTGGTGGACCTACCACGCGATCGACGCCGTATCGGACTGGCTGCGGGTGCACGAACGCCCGTTGCGCGCCTTCGAATACGGTTCTGGCGCAAGCACATTCTGGCTGGCCAAGCGCTTCGATGAGGTGCACAGCGTCGAGCACCACAAGGGCTTCGGCGACATGTTGGCCGGCGAGCTCAAGGCGCTGGACAATGTGGACTTCCGGATCATCGAGCCGGCCCAAACGAGCAACCCACGGGTCCCGTCCGGCAAGGAAGACCATGCCGGGCTGGACTTCTATGACTACGTGCACGCCATCGATTCCGTGGACGGCGAGTTCGACCTGGTGGTCATCGACGGCCGCGCCCGCGAGGCCTGCCTGGCCGCCGCCGCGCCCCGGCTCAAGCCCGGTGGCGTGGTGGTCTATGACAACAGCGCGCGCCGCCGGTACCGGCCGGCGATCGAGAACAGCGGCCTGTTCGAACGCAAGTTCCGTGGCCTGACCCCGACGCTGCCCTACCCGGAGCAGACTTCGGTGCTGTTCAAGGCCCGCGACTAGACCGCTGCCCGATCGGGTAGCAACCGGGCCCGGGCTCGCCGGCCCAGCAGCACGCCGAGGCCGGCCAGTCCGACATCGGCCAGCACCAGCAGCACCCGAGAGGCCAGCGCGACCGCGATCGCGGCGGTGTGGCCGACCTGGACGCTGAAGGTGGCCACCAGCACCGCGTCCCGGATGCCCGCGCCGGCCGGCACCGGAATCACGATCAGGCCGACCGCGAAAGCAAGTCCCATCCCGCCGACCGCTGCGGCCACCGCGCTGCCGCCGGAAGCGCCGAGCGCCCGGGTCATCACCAGCAGGTGCGCGCCGAGCAGCGCCCAGACCGCGAAGCCCCATACACAGGCCGCCAGCATCGCCCGGTTGGCCACCCGCAAACCCAGCGGCGGCCGCTTGGCCAGCACGAACAGCCGGTCCAGCACGGCCGGAATCACCCGTGGATGTAATGAGATCAGCAGCGGGACGAGCAGCAGCAGCGTCCACCAGTACCGGCGCAGGCCGTCCGAGCTTGACCAGGGCAGCAGCGCCGCACCGGTGATCAGGCCGGTCGCGGTGACGATCGCCAGCATCAGCAGGTTGGCGGCCAGCATCGTCCGGCGCGGCGTGCCGGCCCGGCGACCGAATTCCATCTGGGCCAGCACCGGCCACACCGAGCCCGGCAGGTACTTTCCCAGCTGGCTGACGAAGAAAACCCCGCTGGCCTCGGTATTTGCCACTTGGGCGCCCAGGCCGCGCAGCACGCTCGTCCAGATCTGGCCGATCGCGGCGGTGCCGGCCACCGCGAGCAGCAGCGAGAACCCGATCGCGGCCGGCCCCATCGTGTCGACCGCTGATTTCAGGCCCGCGTAGTTGCGCACGATCAGGTAGCCGGCAACCACCAGCACCGCGAGCATGATCAGCCGGGGCAGCCAGCTCCGCAGTCCGCCGCGGTTCGCAACGCCGCCGCCGGCAACCTCGCCAGCCGGCTCAGCTGACAAAGACGGTCAGCTCGCTGGGCTCGGGCAACTCCTCGCCCTTGGCGAATCGCATCTTTTTCGTGTGTTCCAGGGTGTCCTCGATCAGGATCCGGTTCGTCCGGATCAGGTCGGAGATGATGCCGAGGATCACGCTCATGAACGACATGATCAGCAGCACCGCACCGACCAGCAGCGACTGCAGGTGGCTGCCAGGATTGGTGTCGGCCACCTGCAGGACCAGGAACCGGAGGAACGGCAGCAGACCGAGCACGCCGAACACCGCGGCGAGCATGCTGAAAATCACGTACGGCTTGTACATGATGTAGGCCCGGATGATCGCCCCGGCCGACTTCAGCACGTGTTGCCAAGGTGATTTGAACAACCGGGACTCGCGGGTCTTCGGGTTGGTCAGCACCGGCACGCTGACGATCTTCAGCTTCTTGTTGCCGGCCTGGATGGTCGTCTCCATGCAGTAGCTGAACCGGGTGATGGTGTTCAGCAATATGATCGACTCGGCCGAGTAGGCGCGGAATCCGCTTGCCGCATCAGGCAGATCGGTTCCAGCAGCCTTGTTCACGATCGAGCTACCGAACTTCTGCAGGGCGACCTTGCCGCGGGAGAAGTGCTCGACCAGGTGCACCTGGCGGTCGGCGATCACGATGTCGGCCTCGCCGCGCACGATCGGCTGCACCAGGTCGGCGATCCGGTCCTGCGGGTACTGGTTGTCGCCGTCGGTGTTCACCACGATGTCGGCGCCCAGTTCCAGCGCGCGCTGCACGCCATCGTGGAACGAGCGGCCCAGACCACGGTTGCGGGCATGCCGGACGAAATGGGTAACCCCATGCTGCTTGGCGACCTCGACCGTCCGGTCGGTGGAACCATCGTCGATGATCAGGATGATGATCTCGTCGATTCCGGGTATTTCCTTCGGAATCGACTCCAGCACCAGCGGGAGCGTCTCTTCCTCATTCAGGCACGGAACCTGGACTACCAATCGCAACGTCTGTGACCTCTTCGTCATCGCGCTCTGATCGCCGCCGGCGCGGCCGATCAGTTCAGCCGCCGGCGCGGCCAATCAGCTCAGCCGCGGGTAGCGGCCGATCAGTTCAGTCTCACCCGATAGGGTACCCCGAATATCGGGCTCGGCTGCCGCTGACGGCCCGCGCGAGCCGACCCGGCGCCCCGGTCACCCGCACAGCCACCGCTGCACTGGCCGCCTATACCCTTTCGGCATGGACCGCGTTGAGAAGGCGCTACACGCCGTTGACCTGTCCGGCCGCGGCCTGGAGATCGGGCCGTCCTACAACCCGCTGGTGCCCAAGTCCAGCGGGCGGCGGATCGAGACGGTCGACCACGCTGAACAGGACGAACTGGTCGCCAAGTACCGTGCGATGGGCCTAGCCGCTGAGCAGCTCGACAAGATCGAGCCGGTCGATCACCTGTGGCACGGCGGCTCGCTGCTGGACGTGATCGACGATCACGGCGGCTACGACTACATCATCGCCTCGCACTTCATCGAGCACACCGTGGACATGATCCGGTTCCTGCGCGATTGCCAGGAACTGCTGCGCGAGGGTGGCCGGCTGGCGCTGGTGGTACCGGACAAGCGGTTTTGCTTCGACCGGTTCCAGCCGCTGTCAACGGTCGGCGACGTGCTCGATGCCGCGCAGGCCGGCAGCACCTTTCACACCCCCGGGCCGCTGGTCGATCACCAGGCCTACGCCTGCACCAGCGGCGGCGCGCTGATCTGGTCGGCGGAGGCTCACGGGACGCTCGCGGTGCAGTTCGAAAACCTGGCGGGTGCGGCCGATGCATTGCAGAATGGCCTTGCCCAGAAAGAGTATTTCGACACGCATCGGTGGAAATTCACGCCGACGTCGTTCGACCTGCTGATCGCCGACCTGGCCGATCTCGGCCAGCACGACTTCGGCGTGCTGGAGACGTTCCCGACCGAGGGCTTCGAGTTCTTCGTCACCCTGGTCAAGGGCGGCGCCGACCACCAGCCGCGTGATCGGACCGCGCTGCTGCAGCAGATCGAGCGCGAGTTGTTGCTGGCAGCCAGCCCGGGCCAGGACGGCAGGTCGGTCGATGAGCTGGCTGGTGGGGCTAGCCAGGCAGCCCAACTGCGCGCCGACAACCAGCGGCTGACCGCCGAGCTGGCCGACCTGCGCGCGTCCACCTCGTGGCGGGTGACCGCCCCGCTGCGGGCGGCCAGCGACCGGCTACGCGCCCGGGTTCGGCGCTAATCCAGCCACGCGCCCGGGTTCGGCGCTAATCCCCGCTGGCATTGTGCGGCCTGGTTGCTCGTCGTTCGCGGCGTGTCGTGGGCAACCTGGCCGCACAATGCCAGCCGGGACAGCGAGCCGGCATCAGGACGGCTGGGCGGCCCGCCGGCGCCGGCGCAGTCGGGTCCACCAGACCGGCGGCAGCGCCAGCAGGATCAGCGCCAGGCCGCTGACACCAGTGATCGCAGTGCCGGTCTTGCGGCCCTTCGGCGCGTACTTCAGGGTGATCTGGTGGCTGCCAGCCGGGACGTAGACCCCGCCGCCGGCGTAGTCGGCTGCCACGATCGGTGCGGCGTGGCCGTCCACGGTCGCGGCGAAGTCGTCCTGGACGTTGTCGGCGACCACCAGGTAACCGGCCGCCGACGAGGTCTCTGACACCCGGATGGTGTCGGCGCTGTCCTCGTCGATGCGCATCGCGCTCGGCGCTACCGGCCCGGCCGGCAACGGCCCGGCCGGATCGCTGGCCAGGATCACCTGGGACGGGTCGACCGGGCTGTCAGCGGTCGCGGCCAGCCGTGCCTTATCGGCACCGATCTGCGCATTC
>JBDSAN010000007.1:0-7572 GCA_039922115.1 Jatrophihabitantaceae bacterium | reverse complement strand
TCTACGACAACCGGGCCCAGACCGCCTGCAATACCAACCCGGCGATCGCCGGCAACCAGCCGACCGGCCAGCAGTACGGCGGCTACTACGTCGACCAGGGCCCAGCCGGCTACCACAACGGCGCGCTCTACAGCGACCCGCGCATCTCGATGTACCTGGGCATGGGCCTGCATCAGATGCCCGGCGACGTGTGGTGGCGCACCTGGCGGACGCTGCCACCGCAGCAGTGCGCGACCGACCCGGACTTCTCCTGGCAGGGTCAGCAGCCGGCCGGCTACTGGCGCAACATCACCGATCCCCAGTCGCATAAGGTGTTCCGGGTCTGGGAGGGCCACTACAGCTACCCTGGCACGTCGCTGACCTACATCCCGACCTTCGGCGGTGGCATGTTCGAGGGTTTGATGGCCAACGAGGTGATCCCGGAAACGCAGTGGGGCCAGCGCTCGTTCGGGCTGGCCGACGTCCGGACCGCGCAGGTGCAGATCAAATACGCCACCGAGGTTTTGCACTATCCGGTATGGGGAATGTCGCCGTCCAGCACCGCCGATGACACCGGCGGCTACGGTGGCTTCGGGGTCGAGGGGCTGGCGTTGCCGGCCGGCCAGGGCCTGTCGCAGTGCACCACCTGCGCAGCCGAAACCACCGTCACCCCGCACGCGTCGTTCCTGGCCCTCGGCGTGCTACCGCAGCAGGCGATGGCCAACATCGACAAGCTGCGCACTACCTACCCGGACAGCTATACCGCTGACGGCGGGTTCTACGACGCGGTGAACCCGAGCACCGGTGCGGTCGGCCATCGCCGGCTGGTGCTCGACCAGTCGATGATCATGGCGGCGCTGGACAATGCCTTGAACGACAACGCATTGCAGCGCTACTACGCCAAGGACCCGGTGTCCTGGGCGGCTCGTACCTACCTGCAAGCCGAAACCCTGTCCATCCACTAGCCCCTCCCCCAGCTGCATAGTGCGGCCAGGTTGCTCACGACACGCCGATATCGGCGGGCAACCTGGCCGCACAATGCGTCAGGGGGACAGCCGCAGGGTGAGCACCTGGAACTGGTCGGGGGTGGCTTGCAGGACGCGCAGCCGGGGATCGGGCACCGGCAGGAACGGCCCGATCCGCAGCGGCAGCAACCCGGCCAGCCGGGGGTCGGCCAGCGCGCTGGCAACCGCCGCCTTGTCGCCACCGCAGACCAGCGCGTCCAACCGTCCGACCTCGGGCAGCAGGATCCGGGCGGCCACCTCAGCTGCCTCGGCAAAGGCCGCCTTGGACTGGTTGTCACGCCGCCGGGCATAGCGTTGCTGCGACCAGCCACCGGCCTTGGTGGTGCCCTGGACGTAGGCCGAGCCGACCTTGGACGAGACCAGCTCGCGGCCGAGAAACACCCCGGCCGCGTAACCGCCCCGGCGGACCAGCAGTACCCCGATTCGCCGATCGCGTTTGAGGTGCAATTGCAGGGTGGTCAATGGCCGGGAGGCGGCAAAGTCCCAGGGCTGAAACGGCACCTCGATCCACACCCGGGAACCGTCAGCAGCCTCAACCAGCACCTGATCGGCGAACGCTGAGGTGATCAGGCCACCGTGCCGGTCGGCGAAACCGTCCAGCCATTTCGGCAGCCGTCCGAACCCGATGCTGACCCGACGGGCATCGTCCGGAACGGCCGGCGGAACCTCGGCTGAGGTCACGATCAGGCGGTGATCCGGTCGAGCACCAGCGGCGCCGCGCTGAAGCCGTCGGATGCGCCGATGTCGAAGCCGCCGTCCAGCGCCTGCAGGGCCCGCTCGAAGCGCGCCGGATCGTCAGCGTGCAGCTCCAGCAGCGGCTGGCCCGCCGTGACCGAATCACCTGGTTTTGCCAGCATGATCACGCCAGCACCGGCCGAAACAGCGTCCTCTTTGCGGGCCCGACCAGCCCCGAGCCGCCAGGCCGCGACGCCCACCGCGTAGGCGTCCAGCCGGGTCAGCACGCCAGCGGCCGGCGCAGTCAGCACGTGCTTCTCGGCAGCCACCGGCAGCGCGGCGTCCGGATCACCACCCTGCGCGGCGATCATCGCCCGCCAGACGTCCATCGCCCGGCCATCGGCCAGCGCCTCGGCCGGGTCGATGCCGGTGATGCCGACCCCGGCCAGCATCTCGGCGGCCAGCGCCACGGTCAGCTCGACCACATCGGACGGGCCGCCACCGGCCAGCACCTCGACTGATTCGGCAACCTCCAGCGCGTTGCCGGCCGTCCGGCCCAGCGGGGTGTTCATGTCGGTCAGCAGCGCGACGGTGTGGGTGCCGGCCGCGGTGCCGAGCGCGACCATGGTCTCGGCCAGCCGGCGGGCATCGGCAACGTTCTTCATGAAAGCACCGGTGCCGACCTTCACATCGAGCACCAGCGCCGATGAGCCCTCGGCGATCTTCTTGCTCATGATGGAGCTTGCGATCAGCGGGATCGCCTCGACGGTGCCGGTGACATCGCGCAGCGCGTACAGCTTCTTGTCCGCCGGGGCCAGCCCATCGCCGGCCGCGCAGACCACCGCACCAACCTCGTTGAGCTGGGCGATGAATTCGGCGTTGGACACCGACGCGCGCCAGCCCGGGATGGATTCGAGCTTGTCCAGGGTGCCGCCGGTGTGACCGAGCCCGCGACCGGACAGTTGCGGCACCGCGGCACCCAGCGCTGCCACCAGCGGCGCCAGCGGCAGGGTGATCTTGTCGCCCACCCCGCCGGTGGAATGCTTGTCGGTCGTCGGACGCCGCACCCCGGACAGGTCCAGTCGCTCGCCCGAGGCGATCATCGCATTCGTCCAGCGGGACAGCTCGTCCGGTTGCATGCCGTTGAGCAGGATCGCCATCGCCAGCGCGGCCATCTGCTCGTCGGCGACCACGCCCCTGGTGTAGGCGTCGATCACCCAGTCGATCTCGGCGTCCGGAATCCGGCCACGATCGCGCTTGGTCCGGATCACGCTGACTGCGTCGAATGGTTCAGCACTCATGTCTGGAAGCCTCTCACGGTCGGACGAGGGCGATGACACCGCTCAGGCGAGCAGGCTTCGGGTCTTCAACGCCGGGTAGCGGCTGAAGTCGCGATCCATGCTCAGCAACTCCCGCACCCCGTGGCTGAGGCAGATCGCAGCGATCCTCGCGTCATGCACTGCCGGTCCGGTGATCGCGCCATTGGCGAGCAGTTGCTGCAGGACGGTGAAATGCGAAGGCGTCTCGGCAATCACCCTGACCGTCGGCGCAGCCATCCATGCCGCGATCTGTTCGATCGCCCGCGCCGGCGGCGTCGGAGTCGAAAACACCCGGCGGTTAGTGGTCACCGAGAAGAACTCATGCAAGCAGGGCCAGGGCAGGGCCCAGGAACGCATACCTTCAGCCAGCGCGCGGACCGCCTCAACCGCGGCGGCGTGAAACGGGGTGTCCGGTCGATGGGCGTAGACCAGCACGTTGCTGTCAATTGCGATCACTGCTCACCCAACTGAAGCTTCGGCATCGGGTAGCTCTCGTCCCTGATTTGCTCCCACGTTGCGTTCGCGAACTCTGGCGTGAAGCCACCAGAGCCGAACGACCCGTCGGCCAGCACGAACTCGGTCGGTTCGGCAGCCTCGTCCAGTAGCCGCTGCAGGGCCTGTTCCACCAAGCTGCGGGTGGTCGTCCCTCTCGCCTTGGCCAGCGCCTTGACCTCGCTCAGCAGCGGTTCGGACAGGTCGAAGCTGGTCTTCATACCGCTGACGGTACTACGAAATACCGCTAGCGGTATTAGCTGCTCAGGTCGTCCCGGCCGAAGGCGCGCGGCAGCAGCTCGGTCAGTGGGATCGGGCCGTCGGCGGTGTCGACCAGCATGCCGGCCGCGGCATGTTCCCACAGCAGCTGCCGGCACCGGCCACACGGCATCAATGCTATTTCATGCTTATCCACACAGGCGAAAGCCACCAACCTGCCGCCGCCGCCGCTAGCATGCAGCGCCGACACCAGTCCGCACTCGGCGCACAGGGTGAGCCCGTAGGAGGCGTTCTCGACGTTGCAACCGGACACCACCTGACCGCCATCGGTCAGCGCGGCCGCCCCGACCGGATACTTCGAGTACGGCGCGTAAGCCTGCTTCATCGCCGCGACCGCCGCCGCGCGCAGCGCCGGCCAATCGATGTCAGCCAAGACTCAGCCCACCGAATACGGCTGGCCGTCAGCGGCCGGCGGTTGCACCCGGCCGATGAAGCCGGCCACCGCGAGCAGCGTCACCACGTAGGGCAGCGTGAGCAGCAGGTTCGAATCGACCGGCGCACCGGCCTGGGACAGCAGTGATTGCAACTGATCGGCAAAGCCGAACAGCAACGCAGCCAGCACCGCCCCGAACGGCCGCCAGCGGCCGAAGATCACCGCGGCCAGCGCGATGAAGCCCTTGCCGTTGGACATGTTCAGCGCGAAGGTGCCGGCCGAGCCAGCCCCCATCACCAGGAATACCCCGCCCAGGCCGGCGATCGCACCGGCCAGCAGCACCGCGCGAAACCGGGTCCGGTTGACGTTGATGCCGACCGTATCGGCCGCCTTCGGATGCTCGCCAACCGCACGCACCCGCAGCCCCCATCGGGTGTGGAACAGCCCAAAATGGACGGCCGCCACCAGGACGTAGACGAGGTACAGGAAGATCGTCCCGTCGAAGAACACCGGCCCGATGATCGGGATGTCACCCAGCAGCGGGATCTTGAACGCGCGGAAGTAGCCCGGCTCGTTGAACTGGGTGGCCTGCGGTGAGAGCAGTTTGTTGAACAAGAAGCTGGTGATACCGAGCGCGAACACGTTCAGCACCACCCCGATGATCACCTGGTCGACCAGGTACCGGATCGCCAGCGCGGCCAGCGCCGCCGCGATCAGCAGGCCGGCGATCATGCCGCCGAGCGCGCCGAACCAGATGCTGCCGCTGACCGTGGCGACCAGTGCCGCGGTGAACGCGCCGAGCAGCAGTTGACCCTCGATCGCCACGTTGACCACGCCGGCCCGCTCGCCGATCACGCCGGCCAGCGAACCGAAGGTCAGCGGGATGGCCAGGAACAGCGATCCCTGCAGCAGGTTCACCACGTTGATGCCGTTGACGTTGCCGGCGACCGCCCAGGTCACGAACGCGACCAGCAACGCCGGCACCGCGACCGCCACGCACCAGCGCGGCGCGACCCGATCGCTGAGCCGGGCAGCGCCGGCCAGCAGGATCAGCAGGCACATCACGATGATCATCGGCTTGGCCGCCACGGTCAGCGTCGCGTTGTGATTGCTGTTGAGCGAGAAGGTGAAAATCGATTTCTGGTGAACCCGGCTGTCGAGACCGAACTTCCACAGCGCGAGCAGGCCGACCAGCAGGGTGGCCCCGCCGGCCATCACCTTGCGCGGCACCCGCGGCGCCCGAACGGTGCTGATCGTGACGGCCAGGTTGGTGGTCGCGGTGGCCACCGGGGCCAGCCCGAGCCGCTTGAGCCGGAAGAAGCCCTCGATCAGCTTCGGGGCGGCGATGAAGATGACGATCAGCGCCTGGATCACGGTGATGATGTCGACCGGGGCCTGGACGTTGATCGCCGCCTGCATCTGCGAGCCACCGGTCCGCAGCGCGCCGAACAGCAACCCGGCGCCGACCACCCCCCAGGGCTTGCTGCGCCCGAGCAGCGCCACCGTGATCGCGTCGAAGCCGACGTTGGAGGCGATGTTTGGCGTCACCACATAGGACGTGCCACCGCCGAGCGCGAGCGTGGTGCCGGCCAGGCCGGCCAGGCCGCCGGCCAGCGCCATCGCCAGCATGGTCACCGAGCCGACGTTCATCCCGGCAGTACGGGCCGCGGCCGGGTTCACCCCGACCGCGCGCAGCCGGAAGCCGATAGTGCTGCGCGCGAGCAGCCAGGACACCAGCGCGGCCGCGACCAGCGCGAGCAGGATGCCCAGATCGACCCGCTCGCCACTGAACAGGTGCGGCAGCCGGGCGGTGCCGTGAATCGGCTTGCTGGCCTGCGGATTCGTCGGATCCACGATCGACTTCTTGGCCAGCAGGTACAGCAGGCCGAAGGTGGCGACGTAGTTGAGCATGATCGTCGTGATGACCTCGTGCGCCCCGGTGCGGGCCTTGAGAAAGCCGGCGATGAAACCCCAGAACGCGCCGGCCGCGATACCGGCCGCGATCGCGGCCACCAGGTGGATCACCGGCGGCAGCGAGACAATCAGCCCGACGTAGCCCGAGCCGAAGGCGCCGGCCACGACCTGGCCGTTGCCACCGATGTTGAACAGGCCGGCCCGAAAAGCCAGCGCTACCGCCAGGCCCGCGCAGATCAGCGGGGTCGCGGTGTAGATCGAGTTGGTGATCGGGCCGAACGCCTGGCTGAGGGTGCTGGCATGGTTCGGGTCGAAGATTGCCCCCTCAAACAAGGCAATGTAGGCATCGCGCAGGGTGTACCAGGCGTCGGTGAAGAAGTCGGCCGGCGAGCTGAAGAGGTAGCCGAGATCGGTACGGACCTTCTCGTCAGAAAACACCACCATCAGGCCACCGATCAGCAGCGCCAGCAGCAGCGCCAGCACCGTGACCACCCACGCCCGGTTGGGCTGCTTGCCGGGCTCGGTGCCGGGCGCCGGTCCGTCGGCTTGCGAGGCCAGGGTGGCCAGTTCGGTGGTCATCGGGTCTCCCCCTCCGGGTGCCGGGCCGCATCGTCGAGCCCGGTCAGTGTGGACGGGTGTTGGGCGGCCTCGGCGATCGCCTGCTCGGCCGGCACCCCGGCCATCATCAGGCCAACCTCGTCGCGGGACGCGCCGCCGGCGAGCTCGCCGATGATCTTGCCCCGGTACATCACCAGGATCCGGTCAGCCAGGCCGAGCACCTCGTCCAGTTCGGTGGACACGATCACCACCGCGGTGCCGCGATCGCGTTCCTCCACGATCCGCTTGTGAATGAACTCCTGGGCGCCGACATCGACACCGCGGGTGGGCTGGGAGGCCAGAAAGATGGTCAGCGGACGCGACATTTCGCGCGCGATCACCAGCTTCTGCTGGTTGCCGCCGGACAGCGTGCCGGCCGGCGCTTGCGGCGATGAGGTGCGGATGTCGAATTCAGCCACCCGGGACGTGGCGTTGGCCGCGATCTTGTCCAGCTTCAGCGACAACCCTCGGGAGAACTCGTCGCGGTGATAGAGGTCCAGCACCAGGTTCTCAGCGACCGTGAACCCGCCGATGATGCCGTCGTGTTGACGATCCTCCGGGACGAAGCCGACGCCTTGGGCCAGGATGTCATCGACCGACTGGCCGGCCAGGTCGGCGCCGTTGATCTGGATCGAGCCGGCGGTGGGCAGCCGCAGCCCGACCATCGCCTCGACCAGTTCCTCCTGGCCGTTGCCCTGCACGCCGGCCAGCGCCACGATCTCGCCCGACCGGACGTCGAAGCTCACCCCGTCCACCGTGGTATGGCCACGGTCGTCGGCCACCGTCAGCTCGCGGACCGACAGCGTGATCTCGCCCGGCTTGGCCGGGCCCTTGGCCACCCCGAGGTTCACGCTGCGGCCGACCATCATCGCCGCCAACTCGGCCTCGGACGCGCTCGGCTCGGCCTCGCCGACCACCT
>JBDSAN010000006.1:0-5186 GCA_039922115.1 Jatrophihabitantaceae bacterium | reverse complement strand
CGGCCGTCCCGCCGATGCGCTGATCGCCTTCGAACGGCTGCGCCGCACGCTGGCCGAGGAACTCGGGGTCGACCCGTCCGCCGAGCTGCGCCAAGCCCACCTCGCGCTGCTGACCGGCGCTGGTGGCCGGCCCGATCGGGCCCCGGCCGGCGCCGGCCGGCGCACCAACCTGCGCACCGCGCTGACCAGCTTTCTGGGCCGGGACGAGGAGCTGGCCCGGCTGTCCGGCCTGCTGGAAACCGGCCGGCTGGCGACCGTGGTCGGGCCTGGCGGCGCGGGCAAGACCAGGCTGGCCGGGGTGGTTGCCAGCCAGTGGCTGGACCGGCTGCCCGACGGGGTCTGGCTGATCGAGCTGGCCCCGGTCACCGACGAGGCCAACCTGGGCCAGGCGATGCTGAGCACGCTCGGCATCTGGGCTGACAACGTGCTCGAGCATGGCGTCGAGGTGGCCCGCCGGCCGGCCGTCGAGCAGCTCACCGAGGTGCTGACCGACGTCGAGTGCCTGCTCGTGGTGGACAACTGCGAGCACCTGATCAGCGCGGTGGCCGGCCTGGTCGCGCGGTTGCTCGGTGCCTGCCCACGGCTGCGGGTGCTGGCCACCAGTCGGGAACCGCTGGGCATCGACGGCGAGGCGCTGTGCCTGATCGCCCCGCTCTCGCTGCCGGCGCCGTCCGCTGGGCCGGCCGAGGCCACCGGTCACGCCTCGGTGCAGCTGTTCGCCGACCGGGCAGCGGCGGTCAGCGCCGACTTCCGGATCGATGCCGCGACGGTCGGGCCGGTGGTGCAGATCGTCCGCCGGCTGGACGGGCTGCCGCTGGCCATCGAGCTTGCCGCGGCCCGGCTGCGGGTGCTGCCGGTCGCCGAGATCGCGGCCCGGCTGTCGGACCGGTTCCGGCTGCTGACCGGCGGATCCCGCTCGGCGCTACCCCGGCATCGCACCCTGCGCGCGGTGGTTGAGTGGAGCTGGGACCTGCTTACCGATGCCGAGCGGCTGCTGGCCGAGCGGCTGGCGATCTTCCCGTCCGGGGCGAGCGTCGACAGCGCGGTGGCCGTCTGCGCGGGCGATCAGCTGCCGGCCATCGAGGTGCCGGAGTTGCTGAGCGCGCTGGTGGACAAGTCGCTGCTGCAGGTCAGCTCGGACGCGGCTGATGGCGTGCTGCGCTACCAGATGCTGGAAACGATCCGCGAGTACGGCATCGAGCGGCTGGCCGAGCGCGGTGAGCTGGCCCGGTTGCGGCTGGCGCACGCCCAGCTGTTCAGCCGGCTGGCAGCCCAGCACACCGCTGGTCTGCGCGGTCGCGATCAGCTGTGGCACCTGCGCGCGTTGCAGACCGAGTGGGACAACGTGCTGTCCGGGCTCGGCTACCTCGCTGACCTGGCCACCGATGCCACCGATCCGGTCGAGGCGAGCTCGGCGGCCGAGGACGCGCTGGTGATGGCCTACGCGCTGTCCTGGTACTGGATGACCCTGGGACGGCACAGCGAAGCGGCCCGCTGGCTGAGCCTGGTGCTGGCCGCGACCGCCGGCAACCGGAGCCGGCGCAGGTTGCCGGTCGAGGCGATGTACGAGCTTAACTCGGTGGCCGCCACCTTCGGCGCGACCGAGCCGGCCGCCGCGGTGCCGAGCTTCGACCGGTTCGACGAGCTGTTCGACCTGCTCGGTGAGACCGACGACGGCCGTGACCCGCTGCTGCCGCTGGTGCGCGCCATCCTGACCTTCTTCGGGGGTTCGCAGGCCCGCTCGCTGGCCGCCCTGGAACCCGCGCTGGCCTCGCCGGATCCGTGGATCCGGGCGTCCGGACTGATGTTTCGCGCGCACGTGCACGAGAACTCCGGTGATCCGGCCGGCATGCGCGAGGACGCCGAGGCCGCCCAGCAGCTGTTCAGCGAGATCGGTGACCGGTGGGGGATGGCTTCGACCGGTACTGTGCTGGCGCAGCTCAAGGTGTTCGACGGTGACCTGCCGGCCGCGATCGAGTCCTACCAGCTCGCCGCCCGCTACATGCGCGAGTTCGGGGCGCTGTCGGATGAGTCGATGTTGCACCTGCAGCTGTCGGATCTGTACCTGCGGATCGGCAACGTGGCCGCCGCCAAGGACCGGGTAGCCCTTAGCCGGGACGGCGACTTTCAGCTCGGCAGCCGCGCGCAGCGGTTGATGACCGATGCCGCCGAGGCGACCATCGCGCTGGTCGAGGGTGACCTCGGTGCGGTGGCCGGCCTGCGGGACCGGCTGCTGACCGAGGTCGAGCTGCTCTCGCCGAGCCCGGTCAACGGCCACGTGATGGCGATCGCGCTGGCCAAGCTGGCCGAACTGCAGGTGGCCGGTGGCCAGCTGGATCGGGCCGAACGGACCCTGGACCGGGCCTACGGCTACGGCCAGGCCGCGCACGACATGCCGATCATGGCCTACGTCGCGATGGCCGTGGCCCGCTGGGCGTGCGCGGTCGGCGCGCCGGCCGAGGCCGCCCAGATCTTCGGTGCTACCGCCCAGTTGCGCGGCGCGCCGGATCCGACCGACCCGCTCGGCCGGCGACTGCGCTCGGACCTGATCGGGCACCTGGGCGAGCAGCGCTACCAGCAGGAATTTAACGCCGGCCAGGGCCTTCCCCGGGCCGACGCGCTGGCCCGGGTGGGCCCCGGTTCGGTCCAGCAGCACCGCCGCGCACCGGCCGGCCTCGGTTAGTTTCAAAGACGCTTAGTTACATTGCAACCGGCTTGGCTGCGATCGGCTTGGCTGCGATCGGCTAGCTGTGCCGCCGGTAGGCACGCAACGCCAGCGGGACGAACACCGCTAGCAGCGCGGCCATCCAACCGAGCGTCCAGGCCAGGTCGGTGGCGACCGGACCGCCCAGCATCAGCCCGCGCACGGTGGAAACCAGGTGCGAGATCGGGTTGACCTTGACGAAGGCTTGCAGCCAACCGGGCAGCGTGTCCACGCCGACGAAGGTGTTGCTGCCGAAGCTGAGCGGCAGTACCAGCAGGGCCATGATGCCCCCGACGCTGCCCGGGCTACGCACCACCATCCCGATCCACACCGATATCCAGCAGAAACACAGTGCAAACGCGATCGAGAGCGCGTAGGCGGCGAGCACCGCGACCAGGCTGTTGTGCACCCGAAAGCCCAGCACCGCGCTGAAGCCGGCGTACATCACGCAGACGATCAGGTAGCGCACCACGTCGGCCAGCACCGCGCCGACCAGCGGTGCCGACCGGGCGATCGGCAGCGACCGGAACCGATCGAATACCCCTTTCTGAATATCGGAATTCAGGTTCTGCCCGATTGCCACGCCGGTCATCGCGACGGTCTGGCCGAGCAGTCCGGGCACCAGGAACTGCAGGTAGTGGTGCCGGGACCCGCCACCGATGGCACCGCCGAACAGGTAGGTGAACAGCAGCAGGAAGATCACCGGCTGCAGCGTCACATCGATGAACTGCTCGGGGGTCTTGGCGAATTTGATCAATGATCGTCGGGAAATAATCAGAATCTGCCGGACGTTCGTCAGCGGTGAGCTGGCCAGGGTCGGGCTCGCGCCGATGGCGATTACCGATTCCGGCCGGTTGGCGGTTGCGCTGTTCATGATCGGTCCCCTCCACCATGGGTGGCACCTTGACCGGTCAGGGTGAAGAACACCTCGTCCAGGCTCGGCAGGTGCAGCGACAGTTCGGTGATGGCCACGCCGGCGCTGCCAAGCCTGGCCACCGCATCGGTCAGCACGTGATCGGACTCGACCGGCACCACCAACCGGTCCCGGCCGGTCAGTTGCGGCTGGTTGCCCGAGATCATGGTCAGGATGCTGGACACCTCAGCCAGCCGGGTCGGATCGGTCGGACGTACCGCGAGCTGCTGGCCACCGACCACCCGCTTCAGCCCGTCCGGGGTGTCCTGCGCGATGACCTTGCCGCGATCGATCACGGTGATCTCATCAGCCAGCGCGTCGGCCTCCTCCAGGTACTGGGTGGTGAGCAGCACCGTCGAGCCGTGTGAGATCAGGCCGCGCACCACCTCCCAGATGTCCTCCCGCTTGGCCGGATCCAGGCCGGTGGTCGGCTCGTCCAGGAAGATCACCGCCGGCCGGCCGACCAGGCTGGCGGCCAGGTCGAGCCGGCGGCGCATGCCGCCGGAGTAGGTCTTGGCCTGCCGACCGGCCGCTTCGGTGAGGTCGAACCACTCCAGCAACTCCGCGGCTCGCTGCCGGGCATCGCGTCGGGACAGGTTCAGCAGCTCACCGATCATCTGCAGGTTCTGGGTGCCGGTCAGGTCCTCGTCCACCGAGGCGTACTGGCCGGTCAGCCCGATCTGCTGGCGGACCCGGTGAGCGTCGGAGGCGATATCAAATCCGGCCACCCGAGCAGTGCCCGAGTCGGCCTTGAGCAGGGTGGCCAGGATTCGGACCACTGTGCTCTTACCGGCACCGTTCGGGCCGAGCACACCGAGTACCGTGCCCTCGCGAGCGGCCAGGTCAACGCCGTCCAGCGCGACCGTCCGGCCGAATCGCTTGGTCAGGCCGGTTGCCTCGATCGCATAGCTCATGGATGTTCCCTCCGGTCGGTGTCTGCTACCGACTGTCCGGGTGCCGCTGGCAGCGCGCGCACAGCGTGCTGGCACGCCAGCCGGGCGTGGGCGGGGGCTCGGCGGCCGTGGCTGCACGAGTGGGCAGTTGGTGGGGCGGGCGTCCCACGAGTGGGCAGTTACGCGTCCGATGGGCGCTTGCAACTGACCATCGGACGCAGAACTGCCCATTGGTCCGCGGAAGGCCCCGGAACCGCCCATTGGTCCGCAGAAGGCCCCCGGAACCGCCCATTGGTCCGCGGAAGGCCCCGGAACTGCCCACTCACCGACGCAACAAACCGAAACGCCCACTCACCGACGCGCGCGACCGGGAACTGCCCACTCGTCAACGCAACGCAGCGCAATGAACCGCAACGAACCGTAACGCAACGCAACGCAATGAACCGCAACGAACCGACACGCCCACGCACCGGCGAGGGCTGTCAGCGGGGCTGGCTAGGCTGGCCGGCATGAGTTCCCGCCCTGACGGCCGCGCGGCCGACCAGCTTCGTCCGATCTCCATCACCCGCAACTGGCAGGCCTACGCCGAGGGCTCGGCCCTGATCGAGTTCGGTCAGACCAAGGTGCTGTGCGCGGCCTCGGTCACCGAAGGGGTGCCGCGCTGGCGGCGGGGCAG
>JBDSAN010000005.1:0-11424 GCA_039922115.1 Jatrophihabitantaceae bacterium | reverse complement strand
GATCGCGCTGCCGCCCCAGCGCCAAGGCGAGGGGATCGCCTTCGGCGCGGGCGGGTTGCTGGTGGACAGCGAAGGTGTTGACAGCCCGGTCTACCGGGTGCTGCTGCCGCACATCAGCCGGCCAGCGGCCCCGTCCCCGACCGGGTCGCCGTCCCGAGCCGAACCCGCGGCCAGCCCGGCCGCGGCCCATCGCGGCAGCTCGAATGGCCAACGATTGCTACTGATCGCCTTCGGCGCCGCGCTGGCGACCACGGCCGCGCTGCTCAGCCGGAACCTGCGGCGGCGCCGCCGGTAACTCAGACGTGCAGGCCGCACTCGGTCTTGCTGGTGCCCGACCAGCGGCCGGCCCGGGTGTCCTCGCCCGGCAGCAGCCGCCGGGTGCACGGCGCGCACCCGATCGAGCCGTAGCCGTCGGTGAGCAGCGGGTTGACCAGGACGCCGTTGTCGGCGATGTAGCGGTCTACCTGCTCATCGGTCCAGTTGACGATCGGGTTGACTTTGACCATATTTCGCTTGGCATCCCACTCCACCGTCGGAGTGTCCTCGCGATCGGCCGAGTCGGCCCGCCGTACCCCGGTCACCCATGCCTGGTAGCCGACCAGGGCACGCTCGAGTGGTTCCACCTTGCGCATCGCGCAGCAGGCGTTCGGGTCCCGATCGTGCAGGCGGGGGCCGAACTCGGCGTCCTGCTCGGCGACGGTACGCAGCGGCAGCACCGTGCGCACGGTCACCGGCAGCACCGCGGCGACCGCGTCCCGGGTGCCGATGGTCTCAGCGAAGTGATAGCCGGTATCGAGAAAGATGACCTCGACGCCGGGTGCGAGTTGGCTGGCCAGGTGCGGCAGGACGGCATCGGTCATGGACGAGGTGATGCACCAGCTGGTGCCGAACTGCTCGATCGTCCAGCGCAGCACGTCCTGGGCGCTGGCGCCTTCGAGTTCGCGGTTTGCCCGTTCAGCCAGCGCTTGCAGGCCGGCCACGTCGATCCCGGTATCGGTGCTCATCAAGCCCCTCCTGTCTGCGGATCGGCGGTCCAATCGGCCGCGATCCCCAGGTATTTCAAGGCAAAAACCCGTTGGCACGCGCCACATCGCCAGTGCCCGTGGGTTTCTCCGAATGGCCGAAGATCCTCATCGGCGCAGTACGGACAGTGAAACGGTGCCGCCCGCTCAGTCATTCCGCGCCGCCCTCGGCGAACCGGGCGGCGACCGTCACAGCAGCCATTCCTCCTCCGCGCGGGTCACGTAGCTGGCGAAGGATTCGCCGTCGGTGCGGCGCTGCAGGTAGCCGGTCAGGATCCGCTCGGCGTAGTCCGGCGCCTCGGCGGCGGTCACCTTCAACCCCCGGAACTTGCGCCCGAACGCTGCCTCGGCACCCAGCTGGCCACCGAGGTGGATCTGGAATGCCTCGGCATCGACGAAGGATCCGTCGTCCTGCTTGACCTTCTGCACGATCCCCTTGAAACCGATGTCGGCTACCTGGAACCGGGCGCAGGAATTCGGGCAGCCGTTGACGTTGATCGTGATCGGGGTGTCGAAGTCGGGCAGCCGGCGTTCCAGTTCGGTGCGGATGACCTCGGCGCGGCCCTTCGTCTCGACCAGCGCGAGCTTGCAGAACTCGATGCCGGTGCAGGCGATGGTGCCCCGGTGAAACTTCGAGGGACGGGCCGACAGGCCAAGCTGCGCCAGCTCATCGGCCACCGTCTCGGCCGCATCGGCCTCGACATCGAGGACCACCAGGCCCTGCTGCGCGGTCGTCCGGACCCGGCCGCTGCCGTAGGACTCGGCCAGCTTGGCCAGCTCGCTGAGCACCGTCCCGCTGGTCCGACCGGACTTGGTGGTCGCGCCGATCGCGTACTTGCCATCAGCTTGGACGATCGCGCCGATGTGGTCGCGGTGGGCCGGCGAGGTCGGCGGGGGCGGTCCGTCCGGCAGCTCGCGGTGCAGGTATTCATCTTGCAGAACCTGGCGAAACTTTTCCGGACCCCAGTCGGCCAGCAGGAACTTCAGCCGGGCGTGGTTGCGCGAGCGCCGGTAACCGTAGTCCCGGAAGACGCTGCAGACGCCGGCCCACACCTCGCTGACCTCGGCTTCCTTGACGAAGACACCGACCCGCTGCGCGAACATCGGGTTGGTGGACAGCCCGCCGCCGACCCACAGGTCGAAACCGGGCTGGCCATCGGCATCGAGCACGCCGACGAAGGCCACGTCGTTGATCTCGTGGTTGACGCAGTGTTGCGCGCAGCCTGAGATCGAGGTCTTGAACTTCCGGGGCAGGTTGGAGAACGCCGGATCGCCGAGGTAGCGGTCCACCGTCTCGCGCAGCGCTGGGCCGGCGTCGATCACCGCGTCGGCGGCGACCCCTTCCAGCGGGCAGCTCAGCATTACCCGCGGCGTGTCACCGCAGGCCTCGGTGGTGCTCAGGCCGACCGCTTCGAGCCGTTCCCAGATCGCCGGGACGTCCTCAACCCGGATCCAGTGCAGCTGCACGTTCTGCCGGTCGGTGATGTCAGCCACATCGCGGCCGTAGCTGGTGGCGATCTCGCCGATCGTGCGCAGCTGCTCGGCGGTCAGCGCGCCGCCATCGATCCGGATCCGCAGCATGAAGTACTTGGCATCGAGCTGCTCCGGCTCCAGGATCGCGGTCTTGCCGCCCGGAATCCCCTCGGCCCGCTGGGTGTACAGGCCGTACCAGCGAAACCGTCCCCGCAGGTCACCGGGATCGATGCCGTCGAAGCCGGTCTTGGAGTAGATGTCGATGATCCGCTGCCGGACCAGCAACCCGTCGTTGTCGCGCTTGCTGCGCTCGTTCGGATTCAGTGGCTCCCGGTAGCCGAGCGCCCACTGACCCTGTCCTCGTGCTGGAGTGTTTCCCGCTGCCATGCGCGGAGCGTCCCTTCGACAATTGCCTGATCGTGCTTGGGCAAACCTTGCGAAGGCAGCTCAACAGCCGGCGCCGGCCACCCGTAACAGGTCGATGTGCCGGCGCGAGGTCAGCAGCAGGAGGACCGGGCGCACCTGACCATGGTTCCACACCTCGGCCGCCGGCCGGTACCGACAGCGTGCCCGGCTGGTTCTCGAACCCGCTGGCAAGGCTTCGGACTCGAACGAGGGGACGACTAAGGTCCTGACCTGACAATTTGGGCGGCGGACAAGCACCTCGGCGCGCGAACCCGGCAAGCAGCGGGAGCTATTTCGGTGGGTCGGCGTCCGGCTTGCTCGGGTCGGGGTAGCTCGGGTCCGGATAGGTCGGCGGCGCGGCCCACGGATTCGGCTCGGCCGGCGGTGGCGCCCATTGCTGTGGCTGGTTCGGCGGCTGGTTCGGCGGCTGGTTCGGCGGAGGCGGCGGGCTGGGGTACTGCTGGGTCGGCTGATTCGGGTAGGGCTGGGCCGGCGGGCCGCCATAAGGCTGGCCCTGCTGCGCGAAGGGATATTGCTGGGTCGGCTGATCCGGCGCACCTGGATACGGCTGGTTCGGGTATGGCTGATTCGGGTACGGCTGGGCTGGATATTGCTGGGTGGGCTGGTTCGGGTACTGCTGAGCCTGCGACTGGTAGCCGCCGGCGAAGGCGGGTTGTACCGGCGAACCACGTCGCCGACGTCGCACCAGCACCGCCAGCAGGGCCGCAATCAGCAGCACGACGACCACGAGCACCGACCAGCCCAGCTTGTTCGATGAGCTCAGCGAGGTGAGCCCGGTGGCGGGTTTGGCCGAGGCCACCGTCTGGAAATCGATATTGCCGCTCTGGTCCGGGCTGAAGGTCACCGTATTTCCGCTGACCTTGCCCTTGCTGCTGGCCACCTTGCCGGGAAAGGTGAAAGCGAACGAGATCTTGGCAGTCTTGAGCAGGCTGGTCGGGTCGAGGTTGCCGAGCGCGCCGGACGGCACTCCCGAGGGCAGCAGGCTGGACAGGTCAGTCGGGAAACCCGAGGGCAGCAGGCTGGACAGGTCGGTCGGGAAACCCGATGGCAGCAGGCTGGACAGGTCAGTCGGGAAACCCGAGGGCAGCAGGCTGGACAGGTCAGTCGGGAAACCCGACGGCAGCAGGCTGGACAGGTCAGTCGGGAAACCCGACGGCAACGCGGTCGGGGTGCTGGTCGGATTCGCGCCGCCGGCTGAGGGCAGCAGACCGCCGCTACCGATCGCGTCCAGCAGGTTGAGCCGGCCGGTCAGTTGGAAGTTGTCGCCCACCTTGGCCAGCTTCGGCCCGTCCTCACCTGAATTGAACTCGGCCAGCGTGACGTTGGTGAAGGTGCAGTCGACCCCGACGTAAGTACCGTCGTCGAAGTCCTTGGTGGTGCCAGCCTTACCGCCGAATTCACAGGGGTTGTCGGCCTTGAGTGACTGCAGCGCGTCGGCCGGGTTGGTGCCGATCAGCGTGGTGAGCGACTTCGCGATGCCGACCCTGGCAGTGCCGGACACCGTCCCATCGGAATGCACGTTGGCCTTCAACTGCACCGTGACGCAGCCGGTGAGGGTGAGCATCGCCACCAGCAGCAGCCCGAGCAGTCCGAGCCGGCGAACGGAGCGAGGCCGGGCAGCCGGGTCGGTGCCGAAGCGGTTCGCCAGGGCTTCGAGCAACCGGCCGCGCCGGGCGGCATAGCGGGGCGTGTGCGACATGGCGCTGATCCTGCCGGGTAGCAGCGCCGGATGCACGCTTGCCGCGCCTGATGTCGGCCGGCGGGCCGTGTCGAGGCGGACTTCTCGGCACGAATTGCTCGTTGGTATGCAAGCCTGGGTGTGCCACACTTGGTTCATGTCCGCAATCCCGCTGGTCGCTCGCCTGCATGTTGACCTGCAGCGCGTCGTCAGCGCGGCGTGTCGTGCGTCCTGACGCCGCTCGCTGAACTCTGTCCGCGAGCGCACCGCAGCCCCTTGCAGGGCGCGCTGACCTCGCGATGTGGCGAAGGTAGCCGCTCGGCGCCACCCCCGACATTCAGGACATCTATCCATGACGGCTCAAACCGAGCGCAGGACGGCCGGCGCGACAGTCTGGTTCACCGGATTGCCCAGCGCCGGCAAGACAACGCTGGCACTGGCGCTGGCCGAGCGGTTGCGCGAGTTCGGCCGTCCGGTCGAGGTGCTCGACGGCGACGCGGTCCGTCCGGTGCTCTCACCGGAGCTGGGCTACTCCAGGGCTGACCGGGACGCGAATGTCGCCCGGATCGGCTGGGTCGCCTCCAGGCTGGCCAGTCACGGCGTGCTGGTGCTGGCCTCGGTCGTCTCCCCGTTCGCCGCGGCGCGCGCCGGCGTGCGGCAGGCTCACCTGAGCGAGGCCACCTCATTTCTGGAAGTACATGTTGCGACGCCGGTGGCGGTCTGCGCCGAGCGTGATGTCAAGGGCCTGTACGCCCGGCAGCGCACCGGCGAGCTGGCAAACCTCACCGGCATCGATGGCGAGTACGAGTCGCCGACCGCCGCCGAACTGACGATCAACACTGCTGGACGCTCGGTCGATGACGCGGTAGCTGAGCTGATCACCTTGCTAGAGAAGGAGAATCTAATATGACCGCTGTGCTGTCGGCTGAGTCGCTGGAGCGGGCTTGGCTTACTGACCTCGAGGACGAGTCGATCCACATCATCCGCGAGGTGTTCGGGCAGTTCGAGCGGCCGGTGCTGCTGTTCTCCGGCGGCAAGGATTCGATCGTGATGATGCACCTGGCGATGAAGGCGTTCTGGCCGTCCCGGTTGCCCTTCCCGCTGATGCACATCGACACCGGCCACAACTTCGCAGAGGTGATCGACTACCGCGACCGGCGGGTTGCCCAGACCGGTGCCCGATTGGTGATCGCCAGCGTTCAAGAGGCAATCGACTCTGGCCGGGTCATCGAAACGGCCGGCGGAATCCGCAACCCGCTGCAGACCGTGCCGTTGCTGGACGCAATCGCGGCCAACCGGTTCGACGCGGTGCTCGGCGGCGCCCGCCGGGACGAGGAGAAGGCTCGCGCCAAGGAGCGGGTGTTCTCGGTCCGCGACGACTTCGGCCAGTGGGATCCACGCAACCAGCGTCCTGAACTGTGGGATCTGTACAACGGCCGACACCGCGGTGGTGAGCACGTCCGGGTGTTCCCGCTGTCGAACTGGACTGAACTCGACATCTGGGCCTACATCGAGCGCGAGGGTATCGAGGTGCCGAGCATCTACTACGCGCACCGCCGTCCGGTCTTCTCCCGTGATGGCATGCTGTTGGCCGTGACCGAGTTCACCCAGCCGCGTGAAGGGGAAACTGTGCGGGTCGAATCGGTGCGCTACCGTACCGTGGGCGATGCGACCTGCACCGGAGCGGTGCTCTCGCAGGCTGCGGATGTCGCTGCGATCGTTGCCGAAACCGCGGCCAGCACCATCTCAGAGCGCGGCGCCACCCGGGCTGACGACCGGGCCAGCGAGGCGGCGATGGAAGACCGCAAGCGCCAGGGGTATTTCTGATGAGCGCTCGCGCGAAGAAGCAGGCAGCGCTGATGAGCGCTTGCGCGAAGAAGCAGGCAGCGCTGATGAGCGCTTGCGCGAAGAACAATGGGCATAGCTGATGCCGGGTGAACTTCTCAGGGTCGTCACGGCCGGCTCGGTCGATGACGGCAAGTCCACGCTGGTGGGCAGATTGCTCCATGATGCAAAGGCGGTTCTCGCAGATCAGCTGAGCGCGGTCGAGCTTGCCTCGGAGCGTCGTGGCTATGCGGGTGCCGACCTGGCATTGCTGGTGGACGGCCTGCGTGCCGAGCGCGAGCAGGGCATCACCATCGATGTGGCCTACCGCTATTTCGCTACCGCCAAGCGCACCTTCATCCTGGCCGATACGCCCGGCCACGTGCAGTACACCCGCAACACCGTCACCGGTGCGTCCACCGCCGACGTCGCGGTGATCCTGGTGGACGCTCGTGCCGGCGTGGTCGAGCAGACCAAGCGGCACCTCGCCGTCACCTCGCTGCTGCGGGTTGCCGAGATCGTGCTCGCGGTCAACAAGATGGATCTGGTGAGCTATGCCGAGCCGGTCTTCGACGCGATCGTGGCCGATTTCGCCACAGCCGCAGCCAAACTAGGGGTCGATCACTTCACCCCGATCCCGGTCGCGGCGCTGACCGGCGACAATGTGGTGGAAGCCTCGACGAACATGCCGTGGTACGGCGGAGCGGCGCTGCTGGAGTTCCTGGAGCAGGTCGAGCCGGCCATTCAGGCCGACCTGCCAGCCCGGTTCCCGGTGCAGGTGGTGATCCGGCCGCGCACCGCCGAGTACCCGGACTACCGGGGCTACGCCGGCCGGGTCGAGGCCGGCGTGCTGCGCAAGGGCGACCCGGTTCGGGTTTTGCCGTCCGGCCGTCGCTCGGCGGTCGAGGGCATCGATACCCCGGACGGTGAGCTCGCCGAGGCGCCGGCCGGTCGCTCGGTGACCGTCCGGTTGATCGACGACGTGGACGTGGCCCGGGGGGACCTGATCGTGGTCGAGGGTGATCCGCAGCCGATCACCAGCCGGGAGTTGTCAGCGACCGTTTGCTGGCTGACCGACGTGCCGCTGCGACCGGGGGCTCGCTACCAGCTACGTCACACCACCCGTGACGTGCGGGCGATCGTGGACGCGGTGCTGTCCCGGCTGGACGTGGCGACAGTGGCCCAGATCGAGGCCACCGAACTGAACCTCAACGACATCGGCGCGGTGCGGATCAGGCTGGCCGAGCCGATCGTGGCCGATCCGTACCTGGTCAACCGGTCGACCGGTTCGTTCCTGCTGGTGGACGAGTCCAGCGGGGCAACCGTCGCCGCCGGGCTGATCCGCTGACCACCGGCCACCGGTGCCAGCCGGCGCTGGCCGCTAGGTGAGACTGGCCGGGTGAACGGAGTCCCGATCCTGCTCGACCTGACCGACCGGCTGGTGGTCGTGGTCGGTGGTGGCGTGGTGGCGACCCGCCGCGCCCGGGCGCTGGCCGAAGCCGGTGCTCGGGTCCGGGTGATCGCGCCGTGGATCGAGCCGGTCCTGGCCGAGCTCAGCGATCAGGCGCTCGAGCGTGGCTACCGGTCCGGTGACCTGGCTAGCGCCTGGCTGGCGGTGGCCGCCACCGACAACCCGGCGGTGAACGCCGAGGTCGCTGCTGCCGCTGATCAGCTTCGGATCTTCTGCATCCGGGCCGACCTGGCTGCCGGTGGTTCGGCGCGGATGCCGGCGGTGACTCGCAGCGGTGCGATCACGGTGTCGGTCAATGCTAGTGATGACCCGCGCCGGGCCAGCCGGTTGCGTGACCTGATCGCGGTGGCGCTGGCCTCAGGCGAGCTGTCGGCCCGGCCGGGGCGGCCGTCGCCGGCCGGGTCGGTCGCGCTGGTCGGCGGTGGCCCGGGGGATCCGGAGCTGATCACCGTGCGCGGCCGGCGACTGCTGTTCGAGGCCGACGTGGTGGTGACCGACCGGCTGGCGCCAAGAGCCCTGCTGGCCGACCTGGCGCCCGAGGTCGAGATCGTCGACTGCGGCAAGTCGGCCCACCGGCACAACCTCACCCAGCAGCAGATCAACACGCTGCTGGTCGAACGGGCCCAGGCCGGTCACCGGGTGGTCCGGCTCAAGGGCGGTGACCCGTTCGTGTTCGGCCGAGGTAGCGAAGAGGTTGCTGCTTGCGTGGCCGCCGGGGTGCCGGTTCAGGTCGTACCGGGGATCACCTCGGCGATTGCCGGTCCGGCCGCGGCCGGCATCCCGGTCACCCAGCGGGGGATCGCCGCGGACTTCGCGGTGGTGTCCGGTCACCGGGACCCAGGACGTGCCGAGGCCGGCTGGAACTGGCCCGAACTCGCGGTGGGGCCGGCCACGTTGGTGCTGCTGATGGCCATCGACAACCTCGCCGAGATCACCGCCGAGCTGATCGAGCACGGCCGCCCGGCCGATACGCCGGCCGCCGCGATCCAGTCGGCGACCCTGCCCGAGCAACTGGTCGTCCGGGCGCCGCTGGCTGAGCTTGCCCAGCGGGTCGCGGCGGCCGGCATCACCCCACCGGCCGTGGTGATCATCGGCCAGGTGGCGGCCACCGCCGGACTCGGCTGAACCCGAGCGAGTCCAAGCACCCTGGTGCCGAGCTGATAGCCGGTTAACGGGCCGCGCTCGCGGACTTAGCAGCACGATCGGAGTTGGCGGCACGATCGGAGTTGGCGGCAGGGTCGAGCGGGCAGAACTGTCAGAGGCAATGCCTAGCGTGCTGGCTATGAACAGTGCGCGATCGATGGCAGACAACAGGTTGGCAAATTCATTGGACGAGCGCTTCGAACGTGCTAACGTTCGAACGTCTGTTCGATTGATTGAAGGCCACAACTGGCACGCAAGCCCGCCGCATCCGCGAGGCATGCGACCGGGCCGGCCTGAGTTGCCAGAGCGACCTGCGCTAGCAGAACGAGCCGAGTTTGCAGTACGAGCCGAGTTTGCATTACGACCTAAGGGGAAACCGATGACCGGTCCGATCCCGGCGAGTGTGGTGGCGCTGCTGTCCCAGGCGAAGACAACCTGGGCCGAGGCGGTTATGGAACCTCGCGCAGCGGAGAAGTACCGCTGTGCCCACATCGCTGCCCTGCGTGCGGCCGCCTCGGTGCTGGCCTTGCGGGCCCGGCCGGCGCTTACCGCGCGTCGGCGGCCAACCAGCGCCTGGGTGCTGCTTGACCAACTCGCCCCGGAGCTGTCGGAATGGTCAGCGTTCTTTGCCGACAGCGCCGGCCGCCGGGCCGCTATTGAGGCGGGCTCGTCCAGCGTGGTGACCGAGCGCGAGGCTGACGATCTACTGCGCGCGGTGGGCGAGTTCATCGCGATTGTCGAGCGGATGGCTGGCCTGCTCACGCTAGGCGTTGCCAGCTGAAGCCGATGCCAGCGCTAATGTCTGTTCTCGTGGCCACTGATTCACACGATCCTGCTGGCTCGTCGAGCATCGACCGGGTTATCGCACGCGGCATCGCCCCGCTGCTGTGGTCGCGACTGCTGCGGATCTGCCACGAACAGACCAGCAACGGTCCGGTTACGGTGCTCGACTGTGGTGGCGGTTCCGGCAGCCTTGCGGTGCCGCTGGCCGGCCAGGGTGCACTGGTGACGGTGGTCGATCTGAGTATCGATGCGCTGGCAACGTTGCTCCGACGCAGTGCTGAGGCCGGCGTGTCGGATCGGGTGACAGCGGTGCAGGGCGATGTCGAGGCCCTGTCGGATGCGTTGCCAACGGCCGAGTACGACCTGGTCCTGGCCCACGGCCTGCTGGAGAACCTGCCGAATCCGGCCGAGGCGATCGCTCAGATCGCCGCGGTGCTGCGACCGGGTGGTGTGGCCAGCCTGGTCATCGCGAATCCGGTCGCCGCGGTGCTCGGCCGGCTGCTGGCTGGCGATGTCGCTGCCGCGCTGGACAACTTCCATCGGTCGGCAGCAACCGGCTACGACCTGACCGCGGCCACCAGCCAGTCCATCGCTGCCGGGCTGATTGTCGAGTCGGTCGAAGGCGTGGGGATGTTCACCGACCTGGTGCCAGGCATTCAACTGGATCGTCCCGGGGTAATGCGGGCGCTGGCCGAACTCGAAGCCGCCGCTGCCAGCACCTCGCCCTATCGCGACATCGCCGGCCGGCTGCACCTGGTTGCCCGCCGTCCGATGACGGCGTCCGGCTAGCGCGAGTCGACCCGAGCCGCGATGGGACGCAGCGCGAACCTACCCAGATCCTCCGGCGAGGTCGACGGCGACGACACCGGTTGCCACGTCCTGCACGTCGACATGGACGCGTTCTTTGCCAGTGTTGAGATCCGCGCCAGGCCGGAACTGCGCGGCCTGCCGGTGGTAGTCGGAGGGGCAGGCGGTCGCGGCGTGGTGGCAGCCGCGTCCTACGCTGCCCGCACCTACGGCGTGCGCAGCGCCATGTCGATGGGACAGGCGCTGCGGCTCTGCCCGCAGCTGGTGGTGATCCCGCCTGATCGCGAGGCCTACCGAAGCACCTCCGATGCGGTCATGAAGATCTTCGAGGACTTCACCCCGATGATCGAACCGCTTTCGCTGGACGAGGCCTTTCTCGATGTCTCCGGCGCGATCGGGCTGTTCGGTCGCCCCGCCGAGATCGCCCGGCAGATCCGGCGCCGGGTGCTGGCCGAACAGCAGCTGACCTGCTCGGTCGGCATCGCCCCGATCAAGTCGGTGGCCAAGCTGGCCTCGGGTAGTTGCAAGCCGGACGGTCTGCAGGTGGTCAGTGTCGCCGGCCTGCTCGACTTTCTGCATCCATTGCCGGTCACCGCCCTGTGGGGGGTGGGGGACCGCACCGCGGCGACGCTGCACCGGCTGGGCATTCGAACGGTGGGCGAGTTGGCGAGCACCCCGCTGGATACGTTGCGCCGAGCTGTTGGTGCCGGCTCGGCCAACCAGCTGCATCGGCTGGCCAACGGCCACGATGATCGGGCCGTCCTCGCGAGGGAGGCGGAGAAGTCCATCTCGACCGA
>JBDSAN010000004.1:0-5388 GCA_039922115.1 Jatrophihabitantaceae bacterium | reverse complement strand
CGTGTCGCCGTGGACTTCGCGGCACCTCTACCTGCACGGCGGGACCGAGCACACCGACCGGTTCCTGGCCGAGTTCCTGGCCCCGGCCGCCGACCGGCTGGTCAGCGACGAGGCCGCGACCGGCTGGTTCTTCATGCGCTACTGGACCGGCGGCCCGCACGTCCGGTTCCGGGTCCGCGCGGCCGACCCGAGCAGGTTGGCCGAGCTGCTTGCCGACCTGCCCGGTTGGCTTGCCGACAATCCCAGCGCGGAGCTCGCGCCGGAACCGGAGCGGTTCTACGGCCGGCGAGCCGACGCGAGCGTGCACGGCTGGCACCCGCACGGCAGCGTGATCGAGGCCGACTACGAACCGGAGTACGACCGCTACGGCGGGCCGGCCGCGCTGCCGGCCGCCGAGGAACTGTTCGTCGCGTCCAGCCAGATCGCGATCGCGGCGATCCGTGGCTCACTGGCCGGCCCGCGCCGGATGGGGGTGGCCTACAACCTGGTGCTCGCCTTCGCCCACGCGGTCTGCGAGAACGAGGTCGCCGAGGTGGCGATGCTGCGCCGCTACGTCTACAGCGCCCGGTACAACACCGACGAGGCCCCCGAGCTGGACCTGGTTGCCATTCGCGAGCACGCCGAGCGGGACTTCGGCGCCGACCCGGACCGGTACCGGCGCGGCGCGGCGGCGGTGCACGCGCTGATCGAGCAGGCCAGCAAGGCCGGCTACCTCGGTTACTGGTCCGGCCGGGCAGCCGACTACGCCAGCCGGGTTCGCGAGCTGGCCGAGGCCGGCAAGCTCACCAGCTATGCCTCGCCCTGGACGGTGCTGCTCAGCCAGTTGCACATGCTGATGAACCGGATCGGGATCACCCTGCCCGAGGAATATCAGCTGTCCTGGCTGGCCTCGCTGGTCAGCGCCGGTGCCACCGTCGGCGAGGGCTACCACGGCCGCGGCATGGCCACCCCGGCCCGGCGGTTGCACGAGGAATCGAAGTACTTCGCCGGCCAGCTGCACCGGCAACTGCCCCGCTCAGCGCCGTCAGGTCAGGCTGGCTCGGCCTGGCCGCTGGCTTCGGTGCCGCTGCCGAACCCAGCCGGCCACCAGCTGGCGCGGCCATCGCTGACCGACTGCCTGGCCAACCGGCGCAGCAGCCTGGCCAAGTACCTGGGACCGGTGCCGATCGAGGACCTGTCCGCGCTGCTGCACCATGCGGCCGGCGAGCACCGGCTGTCGATCGACCCGCCAGCCGGATCACCCCTGCAGGTGGCTGGCCGTCCCTACCCGACCGCCGGTGGCCTGCACGCCAGCCAGGTGCTGGTGCTGCCGGTCGAGGTCCCGGGCCTGGAGCCGGCGATCTATGCCTACCAACCGGCCGGGCACCAGCTGAACCGGCTGGCACCGGCCCCGAGCGCCGAACAGCTGGCCGCCAGCTCGCCCTACTTCGAGCCGGCCGGCGCGGTTGCGATCGATGCCACCAGCGTCCCGCTGTGGCTGTTCGTCACCGGCGACATCGCGGCGATCACCGCCCGGTACGGCCTGCGAGGCTACCGGTTCCTGCTGCTGGAAGCCGGCCACCTGAGCCAGAACCTGGTGCTGCTGGCGACCGCGCTCGGCTACCGCTCGGTGACCATCGGCGGGTTCTACGACGACGCGCTGAGCCAGCTGCTGGAGCTGGACGGGGTCAGCTCGGCGCCGCTCTACGCGATCCCGGTCGGTCATGGCTGACCGGCTGGTGCTGCGCGGCGGCCTGGTGTTCGACGGCACCGGGGCCGAACCGGCGGTTCTCGACGTCGCGGTGGCCGACGGGCTGATCGTCGAGGTCGGCACCGACCTGGCCGGTGACCGGACCGTCGAGCTGGCCGGCCACGGGCTGCTACCCGGCTTCGTGGACTGCCACGTGCACGTCATGGTCAGCACCCTCGACCTGGCCGCGACGGCCACCACCGCACCGAGCTACCGGTTGCTGCAGGCCACCCGGAACCTGCGCCGGACGCTGGCCGCCGGGGTGACCACCGCTCGTGATGCCGATGGCGCCGACGCCGGGCTGCGGCAGGCGCTGGCCGACGGCCTGGTCGCCGGGCCCCGGCTGCAGGTGGCGATCGCGATGCTCAGCCAGACCGGCGGCCGGGGCGATCACTGGCTGCCGGCCGGCTTCGCGCTGCCGGCCTTCGACGTGCACGCCGGCCGGCCGGACGGCATCGCCGACGGCCCGGACGAGGTGCGCCGGATGGCTCGCCGGCTGATCCGGGCCGGCGCCGACGTGCTCAAGGTTGCGGTGAGCGGCAGCGCGCTGGGGCCGGCCGGTAACCGGTCTCGCGGCCAGTACCGGGCCGACGAGCTGGCCGAGGTGGTGGCCGAGGCGCGGGCGGCGGGCCTGGGCGTGATGGCACACAGCCACTCCGCCGCCGGCGCCGCGCTGGCGGTCGCGGCCGGCGTCCGCTCCATCGAGCACGGCAGCGAGCTCGACCAGGCCACCATCGCCTCGATGGCCGAGCGGGGCACCTGGCTGGTGCCGACCCTGCAGGCCAGCCGGACCGTGTCGGCCGAGTTCGCCGAGCAGCACCGCGACAGCGTCCGCCGCGCGCACCGGGCCGGCGTCCGGATCGCGATGGGCAGCGACAGCGGGGTCACCCTGCACGGTGCCAACCTGGCCGAGCTGGCCGCGCTGACCGAGGCGGGCTTGTCCGACCTGCAGGCGCTGGCGGCCGGTACCTCCGCCGGTGCGGAACTGCTGGGCCTGGCCGCTGAGCTCGGCACCGTCGAGGCCGGCAAGCGAGCCGACCTGGTGGTGGTTCGGGACGGCCCGCTGCCGGTCGCCGGCCTGCCGGATCGACTGGTCGCGGTGTTGCAGGCCGGCCGGCTGGTCGCCGGGCGATTGCCGCAGGACGCGCCGTGACCGTGCTGGCCGCCGATCACGTCGGCCGGCTGATCGCCGACCGGATGCTGGCCGACCGTCCGAGCTTGGCCAGTGACAGCGCCAGCGCCGGTGCCTTCGAAGCTGCCCTTGACCGCAGCGGCCCGGCGGTGCTGGCCACCGGCCGGCCGGGCTCGGCGGCCACCGCCCGGCTGGCTGCCCAACACCGCCAGCTACTGATTGTCGGGCTGGAACCGGGCCGGCTGCGGGCCGCCGTCGTGACCGGCTCGCTGGAACACGGCGTGACCGGCGGCTGCTTCGCCTGCTTCGCCGGCCGCTCAGAGCTGGACAGCTACTACGACGGCCGGCCAGCCGACCGGCCGGCCGGCTACCTGCCACACCAGCTGGACCTGGCCGCGCAGGCCGGCTTCACGCTGCTCGACCGGGCGGCGAGCGGGCCGTCCCTGACCCTGGTATTCGACCTGTTCGACAACAGCCTGCGGACGGCGCCGGCCGGCTGCACCGAACCGGCTGGCCGCTGATGCCCCGGGTTACCGACTACGCCCGCACGCTGGCCGCGCTGCCCTACCTCGATGCCCAGTTCGCCGCCCCGCAACGGCCGGCGCTGCGGCCCGAGGTGCAGCTGATCCGGTGCCCGGACGGGGTCGTCCTGGACGGCGTGGCCGAACCGGTACGGCTGCGCGGCCAGGCCACCCGGCTGGCGCTGGCGGCGTTGCTGCCGCTGCTGGACGGCCGGCGGGACCGGGCCGGGCTGGCCGCCGATTCCGGGCTCGCGGAGCCGACCGTCCGGCAGCTGATCGGCCTGCTCAGCATGCGTGGCGTGCTGCAGGACGGCCCGGCCACCGCCGAACCGGATGCCAGCCTGCGCTACCTGTCCCGCGCGGTGGCCCGGACCGGTTGGCACGACCGGGCCGAGGCTGCGGCCGGTCAGCTGAGCACGGCCGAGGTCGCGGTGCTCGGCAGCTCGGCGCTGGCAGCGGCGATCCGGGCCGCGCTCACCGGACCCGGCCTGCTGGGCAGGGTGAGCAACGTCGAGTCGGCCGGCTGCACGCTGGTGGTCTGTTGCGTCGAGTCGGCCGATCAGCTGGCCCGCTACCTCACCGGCTGCACGCTGCCGGTGCTGCCGGTGATCAGCGCGGGCCGGCAGCTGCATTTCGGACCGTACCTGTGCCGGGACTCCCGTCCCTGCCTGCGGTGCTGCCTGGCCGGGCTGCCCGAGCCGGCCGCCGACCAAGCCGGCCGGCCTGATCAAGCCGCTTGGGCTGGTGCGGCCGCGCTGGTCACCGGCGAGGTGCTGAACGTGCTCGGCGGCCTGGGCCGGACGGTGACAACGACCACCGCCGTCCGCCACGACCTGGCCAGCTGGACGACCGAATACTTCGACCTGATCGGCCGGGCCGACTGCCCGCGCTGCAGCGACCCTCCTGAGGACCCCGGCCCGGCCTCGGCCGAGCTGGACCTGATCCGGCGCTACGAGGCGGCCGTCAGCCTGCCGGACCGGCGCTGGTTGCCGCCAGCGATGGCCCGCGAGCACTACCGGCCCGGCCACTTGGCCGCGCAACGGCGGTTCAACGCGGTGGCCGGCACCGCTTCGACCGACAGCCCGCTGCTGGTCGCGCTGCGCTATTCGGTCGGGCTGCGGTATTCGGTCGGGCTGCGGGATTCGGGGGGGCTGGGCTACCCGGCGGGGCTACGGCAGGCTGCCCGGCAGCCGAGCGACCCGCCGGACCGCTACGCACCATCGGCTGGCAACCTGGGCACCATCGTCGGCTACCTGCTGCGTCCCGGCCCGATCCGGCTCGGCCAGTACCAGCCTCACCAGCACCGGCTGATCGAGCCGGCGATCGACCCTGAGCTTGGCCACCGGTGCTGGACCGGTGCTGGGATCGCCGCGCCCGACGCGGTGGCGATGTTCACCGCTGACCTAACAAAGTCGCAGCCCAAGTACGGACCCAAGTGCTACCGGCTGGCCTACCTGGAAGCCGGCAGCGCGCTGGCCCAGTTCGCGATCGCGGCGGCCGCCGATGGCCTGCTGGTCCGGGCCGGCAACGGCTGGTCGGACGAGGACTGGAGCCGGCTGCTCGGCAGCGACAGCCGGGGCGAGTTGCTGTGCGTCGCCGCCACGGTGACCGGTCGCGGCGACCCAGCCGCTGGACCCGACCAACCACCGGCCGAGCCAGCAGCGCGGCCAGCTGCGGTTGGGTCCGGGTCCAGCCGGCCGCTCGCTCGGCATCAGGTGAGCGCCGCGCTGGCTGCCGCGATGCGGCGGCCGGCAGGCAACGACCCCACCCCGCCACCGCCCGGCTCACCACCGACCGGCCCGCAGCCGACCGGCCGGCAATCGACCGGCCCGCAGTCGCTGCCGGCTATCCCGATCTCAGCCTTGCACCGGCGGCGCACCGGGCGGGCCTTCAGCCGGCAGCCGTTGCCGGTCGACACCTTGATCCGGGCGGTCCGGGCCGGCCAGCAGCTCGAGGCAGCGTTGTGGGACGGATCGGCGCTGGAGCCGGTGCTGCTCGCCGATCGG
>JBDSAN010000003.1:0-3935 GCA_039922115.1 Jatrophihabitantaceae bacterium | reverse complement strand
GGTAGGCGGTAAACACCTGGGCGAGCTCGGCATCGACCAGCTCGTTGGTCAGGCCGTCCGAGCAGATCAGGAACCGCTCGCCGGGCACCGGTTCGTAGACCGCGATGTCCGGTCGGGGAGCGGGCTGGGAGCCGAGGTAGCGGGTGACCACGTTGCGCTGCGGGTGGCTGCGTGCCTCAGCGGGGCTGATCAGGCCGGCCGTGAGCATCTCCTGCACCGCTGAGTGATCGACGGTGAGCTGGCTGAGCGCGCCATCGGCGAACCGGTAGCTGCGCGAATCACCGACGTTGAAGACCCCCCAGTGGTCCCGTCCGGCCACCTCGACCACCGCGATTCCGGTCACGGTGGTGCCCAGCCCGAACCAGTCCGGACGCTGCCGGCCGGCCTGCAGGATGTCGTGGTTGGCCCGAGCGATCGCCTCAGCCAGCCCATCCACGGTGATCGGGGCTTCGGCGACCGGCGCGATCGCGGCCAGCGCCAGCCGGCTGGCCTGCTCACCGGCCGCGTGCCCGCCCATCCCGTCGGCAACGGCGAACAGCCGCTGGCAACAGTAGAAGCTGTCCTCGTTGGCCGGTCGCTGCCGGCCGGTATCGGTGCCCGCGGCCCAGCGCACGCTCAGCACGGGCGGCTGCTGGCTATCGCTGGCAGCGCAGCCGGCTGATGACTACATCGAGCCGGGCGGGCCGCCGTTATTGGGCTTGTCCCGGCGGCGCAGGTAGCGCTCGAATTCCTTGGCAATGGCATCGCCGGACGCCTCGCGCATCTCGCCGTCATCGTCGCGCTCCTCGAGATTGCGGATGTACTCACGGACGTCCTCGTCCTCGTCGGCCATCTCGTTGACCAGCTTCTGCCAGTCATCGGCCTGGGCGGGCAGTTCACCAAGCGGGACGGCGATATCGAGGACCTCCTCGACCCGGTGCAGCAGGGCAATGGTGGCCTTCGGGTTCGGTGGTTGGGCCACGTAGTGCGGCACCGCCGCCCAGAACGAGATGGCCGGGATGCCGGCCAGCACGCAGGCTTCCTGCAGCACCCCGACGATGCCGGTCGGTCCCTCGTAGCGGGAGCGCTCCAAGCCGTACCGGGCCGCGCTCGCGCCGTCGTAGGCGGTGCCGGTGACCGGCGTCGGCCGGGTGTGCGGCGAGTCGGCCAGCAGCGCGCCCAGCGTCACCGCGGTCCGCACCCCGAGCTCGCGCATGATGTCGAGCAGCTCGTCGCAGAAGCTGCGCCAGCGCATGTTCGGCTCGATGCCGCGCACCAGCACCAGGTCGAACTCGGCTCCGGCCGGCCGGCACACCGACAACCGGGTGGTCGGCCAGCTGATCCGACGGGTCACCCCGTCCACCTGCGAGACGGTCGGTCGGTTCACCTGGAAGTCGTAGTAATCGTCCGGGTCGATCGCGGCCAGCGGGGTGGCCTGCCAGGTCAGCTCCAGGTGCTCGATCGCGCCGGTCGCCGCATCACCGGCGTCATTCCAGCCTTCGAACGCGCCCACGAGAACGGGGTCGGTCAATTCCGGCCAGCTCTCGAATTCCGTCATCGGACCAGCTTAGGACGCGCCAGGCACCGATGTTTGCGGCAGGCCGGTTTGCTGGCCGGCCGGCGGTTCGGCCAGGCGGCCGCACGCACCGATCAGCCGGGCAAAGGTCGTGCCGTTGGACCGGTCGGATCGCCGGTAACCTTAGGGGGTGCCTTTAGATGCCGCGGCTAGCCCGTTCCTCAGCGCCTTGTCCGATCGTGTCCTGGTTTGCGATGGTGCAATGGGGACAATGTTGCAGGCCGCCGACCTCAGCCTGGCAGACTTCGACGACCTCGAGGGCTGCAACGAGATCCTGAACGTCACCCGTCCCGACGTTGTCGCCGGCGTCCACGAGGCTTACTTCGAGGCCGGCGCCGACGCGGTCGAGACGAACACCTTCGGCGCCAACTGGGCCAACCTGGCCGAGTACGACATCGAGGACCGGATCCACGAGCTGTCGGTGTCCGGCGCCCGGATCGCCCGCGAGGTGGCCGATCGCCACTCCACCGCGGACCGGCCGCGGTTCGTGATCGGTTCGATGGGCCCCGGCACCAAGCTACCGACGCTGGGCCACGTGCACTTCCGCAAGCTGCGCGATGCCTACTACCAGGAGGCGGCCGGCCTGGTCGAGGGCGGCGCGGATGTGCTGCTGGTCGAGACCGCGCAGGACCTGCTGCAGGCCAAGGCCGCCATTCTCGGCGCCAAGCGCGCGATGGCCGACCTCGGCCAGCGGCTGCCGATCATCGCCCACGTCACCGTGGAGACCACCGGCACCATGCTGCTGGGCTCTGAGATCGGCGCGGCACTCACCGCGCTGGAGCCGCTGGACATCGACCTGATCGGGCTGAACTGCGCGACCGGGCCAGCCGAGATGAGCGAGCACCTGCGCTACCTGTCCCAGCACGCCGGTATCGGAATCTCGGTGATGCCGAACGCCGGCCTGCCCGAACTCGGCCCTAACGGCGCGGTGTACCCGCTCGGTCCGGGTGAGCTGGCCGATGCGCTGGCCTCGTTCGTCACCGAGTTCGGCACCGGCCTGGTCGGTGGCTGCTGCGGCACCACGCCCGAGCACATCCGCCAGGTCGCTGACCGGGTGGCCGGGCTGCGTCCGAAGCGCCGTCAGGCCATCGCCGAGCCCTCGGTGGCCTCGCTGTATGCCAGCGTGCCGTTCCGGCAGGACGCCTCGGTGCTGATGATCGGTGAGCGCACCAACGCCAATGGTTCCAAGGCATTTCGCGAAGCGATGCTGTCCGGCGACTTCACCAAGTGCGTCGAGATCGCCCGCTCGCAAACCCGTGACGGCTCGCACGTGCTGGACGTCAACGTCGACTACGTCGGCCGGGACGGCGCCGAGGACATGCTGCAGCTGGCCGGCCGGTTCGCCACCGCGTCCACCCTGCCGTTGATGCTCGACTCGACCGAGCCGAATGTGATCGAGGCCGGCCTGGAGATGGTCGGCGGCCGGTCCATCGTCAACTCGGTCAACTTCGAGGACGGCGACGGCCCGGATTCCCGCTACGCCAAGATGCTGCCGGTGGTGCTGGAACACGGTGCCGCGGTGGTCGCGCTGACCATCGACGAAGAGGGCCAGGCCCGTACCAAGGACCACAAGATCGCCATCGCCGAGCGACTGATCACTGACCTGACCAGCAACTGGGGCATCGCGCTGTCCGACATCATGCTCGACTGCCTGACCTTCCCGATCGCCACCGGCCAGGAAGAAACCCGCCGGGACGGCATCGAGACGATCGAGGCGATTCGCGAGCTCAAAGCGCGCTACCCCCAGGTACAGACCACACTGGGCCTGTCCAACGTGTCGTTCGGGCTGTCGTCGGCCGCCCGCCAGGTGCTCAACTCGGTCTTCCTGCACGAGTGCGTCGAGGCCGGCCTGGACTCGGCGATCGTGCATGCCTCCAAGATCCTGCCGATGTCGAAGATCCCGGACGCCCAGCGCGAGGTCGCCCTCGACCTGGTCTATGACCGGCGCCGGCCAGAGAGCACCAACGACGACGGCACCGTGAACGAGGCCTATGACCCGCTGCAAAAGTACCTGCAGCTGTTCGAAGGGGTTTCCTCGCAATCGACGGCGGCCTCCCGGGCTGAGGAATTGGCCGCTTTACCGCTGGACGAGCGGCTGCAGCGGCGGATCATCGACGGTGAGCGCAACGGCCTGGAAGCGGATCTGGACGAAGCTATGCAGTCCCAGCCGCCGCTGCAGATCATCAACGAAACCCTGCTTTCGGGCATGAAGACGGTGGGCGAGCTGTTCGGCAGCGGCGAGATGCAACTGCCCTTCGTGCTGCAGTCGGCCGAGGTCATGAAGGCCGCGGTCGCGCTCCTCGAGCCGCACATGGAGAAGTCGGACGCCGCGGGCAAGGGCACGATGGTCATCGGCACCGTGCGCGGCGACGTGCACGAC
>JBDSAN010000002.1:0-4354 GCA_039922115.1 Jatrophihabitantaceae bacterium | reverse complement strand
ACAGAACTTCGCCGTGGTCCTCAGTAACGGTGCTCCATACTTCAACGACACCAGCCAGACACTCAAGGTCGGCGATTGCAACTGGTCGGACTGCAACAACATCGGCGTCGGCCGGTCCTACTTCAGCTTCGACACCACCGCGATCACCCGGCACGACAGCTGGCAAAACACGACCGCCCACATCTTCGCAGCCAAGGTCTCGCCCTACGAATTGCACAACGCGGCCGGCTGTACCAGCGAACCGGTCGATCTGTACTGGGCCGGCGACATCAGCCACGGGGCAACCTGGCCAGGACCGCTTGGCGGCTTCCTGCAAGAACTGTCCTCGGCACGGGGCGACACCTGCACAAGCTCAGGCCCGGGATCCGTTGATTTTGCAGGCAGCACGGTGCTCAACCGCGTCCAAAGCGCGGCCAATAGCGGCACCACCACGCTGACCTTCGCCCTGATCTCGCCGGACCCGACCGATCGGAATCAGTGGAAACGCTTCAACACCAACCCCCAACTCACCGTCACTTACAACTTTCCTCCCAGCGCCCCACAGGCGAACGGCATCACCGGCAGCGTGCAATGTAACGGCTCGGTCTACGTCGCTGACTCGACCCCGCAACTCAACGGGCAGGCACACGACAACAACAGCCCCCACACGGCGCTTGATCTCGATTACAACGTCTACCCAATCGGCGGCGGCAACGCCGTAGCCAGTTCAGGTGACGTCCTTGAAGCGACGGCCGCCGGCGGCGTCGATCGGAATGCGCCGTGGAACGTCAATCGTGCTTTGTCCGACGGCGCGTGGAAGTACACCGTGTCAGCACACTTCGACTCAGCGAACTTCTACATCGATATACCCACCGGCGAATCGGGTCCCTACCCGTTCGTTGTCGAAGCCACCCCACCTCAAACCATGCCGCTCATCACCAGCGCCGATTACCCCAGCAAGTACTGGGGAACAGCATCCGGCAAACCTGGCGCGTTCCTGCTTAACGCGAACGGCGGTCAGAACGCCCGGGGCTTCGCCTACGCCTTTGACTCCACGATCTCCGCACCGACCACATGTGCCCCAGCGCAGGGCGACCATTGGATGCTCGCCCCCAGTGGCAACGCCACGCTTACGGCCCCTTCCTCCCTGCAGCCGGGTCCGCACACTCTCACCGTGCGCACATTCAACGATGTTCATGCGCTCAGTAGCCAAACCGCGAGCTACCAGTTCTACGTTTCGCCCAGCTACGGCGGACAGAACAGAGTCGAGGCAGAGTCTCCGTCGCTCACCTATGCCGACGGTCCGTCGCAGACGATGACCGACCTCTACCGCTACGTAGGCGGCACCGACCACGCCTCGGCAGTCGGCGGGACAGCACCCGGCAGCGGCTACGGTCAAGAGAGCGCCCTCGGCATGCTGTCCACAACAACGGCCCCGGGTATGCGCCAGCTCTGGGACTGCATGATCGGCACCGACCACTTCACCTCCAGCTTCGCAGACTGCGAAGGCCGCACCGTCGTGCGCAGCCTCGGCTACATCTACATCAACCAGCCCAACGACCCGCCCACGCACGCGGTGTATCGATGCGTCGGCGCTGACCACTTCGACAGCACCAGCGCGACCTGCGAAGGCCACACCGTCGAATACACGCTCGGCTACGCCATGGACATGCCCAGCTCAGGCTCGCCGACCCAGACCAACGCCGCGTCCGGCTACCAGATGCAGCTCATCCCCACCGCCGCCGTTGACGATCACGTGACCATCAACTTCACTGTCACGACCGGTGCCGACTACGCCATCGGTGTCGAACTCAACAGCAACAACTCCAACGGGATCATCGACTTTTCAGCCGATGGCACCGCGCTCGGGCAGGACGGCGACCCAGGCCCAGTCGACACCTCAAGCAGCACACCCGTGGAGCGGTATCTGCAACTCGGCGGCGCCCACCTCGAACCCGGAGCGCACACCCTCACACTCAAGGTCAACGCTCCCGGCAGCAACGGCGGCGGGTACCAGTCGGGGTTGGACTATCTCACGCTCGCACCGGTCAACAATGCGACCTCAACCCCCAACAACGACGGAATTTCCAACGACAACGAGACGACCGCAGCCAACTTCAACAGTGGCGGAGCTCAGCAATCCCTCTCGGAGCAAGCGCTCGCCGCAGCCGGGCTCGGCACCGGGTCTGTCGCGACCGTCGGCGGTACAACCTTCACCATGGGCCCAAGTATCGGTGGCCTCGACAACACCATGGCTGACGGCACCACCCTGAAGATCGACCACCCACGCAACAGCGCCACCTATGTCGACCTGCTCGTCGCCAGCACCGGAGCAGTGAATCCCAGCAATGCTGATAGTTACGTGATCTCGATCGCCTACGGCGACGGAGCTCTAGACCAAGACCGATTGCCCGCCGTCCCGCTCTGGACTACCAGCAACACTTCAGTCGCCCCCTCAAACAGCGGCGTGACCTGTATGCAGGCCGTTGTGCTGGACCATTACAACGCCGGCCCCGCAGCGACCAGAGTGAGCAGCCCTGCCTATCTCTACCTGCTGAAGGTTTCCCTTTCACCCGATGGAGAAATCCAATCCATCACGCTTCCCAACGACATCCCAGGAAGCCAAGGCAGGCTGCACGTCCTCGCCGTCACCACGAGCTGACCCGGGCTGCCCCGAACAGTTCGGTCAAACCGGCCACGTTGAGGCTCAGATTCGTTACCGTGAGCTCGCAACCGCACGGTTTGCCGAGGAGCAGTCCGCCGCAAGCACCTGACCGATTGGGCCAACCGATGCAACGAAGGCGCGCACTCTGCTCAATGCTCGTGCTGCTGGCGCTGATGGCAGCGGGGATCACCACGGCGGCGGCAGGCACGAGCGCCAGCCCGTCCGCAGCTACGCCTACATCGGGTCAGCCGGTCCGGTGCTGCCGGCTACATCAACGCCCTGGTACATCAGGACTCGGCCAAGGGCCTGATAAGCAGCCCCAACCGCGCCGTCTACCTGCAGCGCCAGTTGAGCACCGGCTGGCAGAACGTCCTGCAACGATCCACCGACGCGCACGGCCGATTCACCGTCGGCTTCCTGTCCGCGCCGAGCTACCCCTACCGGCTGATCGTCACCGCTACACCCACCGCCCAGCGCGTCAGCTCAGCCACCATGCGCAGCCCGTTACTGGGCGGCGTCCTGCACTCAGCGCAATCGCTGGTTGCCCTTCCGTATCGCAGCAGCGTTGTCTACTCGCCGTCCGGGGAGTTGAGGCTCGCTGTTGAGCAAGGTGGCAATTTCGGCTTCAGCCAGGACGCGGTTTTCACCGACATTGCCAAGATCATCGGCGGCACAGTCCAGGAGATCGATGGAACGCCGGGACCCGCAGCCTATGACAAATCCAGATTGACCATGTAAAAAAACGGTGATCTGGTACTCCGGTCATCCGCAGTACCGCGCCGTGTGGTCCTCACACACCACGCCGGTCGTGCTGCTCTCCGGCACGATCATCCCGTCCGGCAAGGTCTACCGGGCACAGATCTACCCGACGACCAGCCCCCGCTATGCCGGCAGGCTGGTCATGCAGCGCGACGGCACCCTGGCAGTCTTCTCACCGGGTGGCACCGTGCTCTGGCGCTCGACCAGCTACGGCACCTACAGCGCCGTCCTGCTTGACTGCGGGCGGCTGGAATTCCTGCCACGATACGGCGAACCGCACGAATTCCCGTCGTGGCAGGTTCCGGCCAGCTGTAACGGCTGAGCCCGCTCCGCCGCGCAGACTCCGAGCCATCCCCTTAGCAGGCCAACGTTGCCAGCGCTCGCATCGTCGCAATCTGAGACGTCGGTGGCCAACCCGCGCACGGATACTCAGCGAGTGAGCTGCGGCCCAACTGCAGCTACCGGACTCGCACCCGTCGCTGGCCTCAGCCGACAGGTACGCGGGCCCGGCATCCGTGGCGAGTCAGCCCGGCGAATTGATAGGGGCAGGCATGAACAACGAGGCATCTGGACACCCGTACTTCAGGTTGACCTACCGCAGCCGGGACCTCATCCCAGCACCGGATCGCAAGGAGGTACTGGGCGAACTGTTCAGCGAGGCCCGCTCTCGCAACAAGCAGCAGCAGATCAGCGGCGCCCTGCTGATTTCCGATGATTGCTTCGTGCAGACCATCGAGGGCGAGCAGGCCGCGGTCCAAGCGCTGTACGAGCGGATCAGGAACGATCTGCGTCACGACTCGGTCGTCCTGCTGGCCGCCGGGCCGGTCGACGAACTGGTGTTTTCCAGGTGGTCGATGGCGAGGGTGGCCGATGACCTGGACGAGCCGGACACCTTCCTGCTGGCGGGCAAGGACGGCATCTCGCCCGCGGCCAGCCTGCGCCCGAACACCC
>JBDSAN010000001.1:0-9499 GCA_039922115.1 Jatrophihabitantaceae bacterium | reverse complement strand
GATCGCCTGCATGCCGGCCAGGTAGATCAGCGCGTTGTAGCCGGTCCAGCGCCAGGTCACGATGGCTGACACCGCGATCTGGCTGGGCCACTTGGAGCCCTGCCAGTCCACCCGAGGCAGGTGCAGTTCCTGCAGCGCCCAGTTCACGATGCCGAGGTCCTTGTCGAACAGCTGCAGGAAGATCACGGTCGCGGCGGCGAGGCTGGTGGCGTAGGGCATCAGCATGGCTACCCGGAAGAATGTCCGCCCGCGAAGCCGGTAGTTCAGCAGGTGCGCGATGCCCAGCGCCAGGCACAGTTGCGGGACGGTGGAGATGATGCCGATGCTGATCGTGTTTCGCAGGGCGTTGTAGAAGAACTTGTTGGTGAACAGGTTGCGATAGTTGTCCAGGCCAACCCATTGCTGCTGGTTGTAGGTGGTCAGCCGGACGTTGTGCAATGAAACCCAGGCGGTATCCAGCCACGGGTAGACGCTGAAGGCCGCGAAGACCATGAAGAACGGTGCGAGGTAGGCGTAGGCGGCCCGGCTACCAGGCTGGCGCCGTCGCCGTTTGGGCTGCTTCGGTATGACCGTTGGACGGCTGGTGCCGGTGCTGACTGACATCGTGGATCCACTCGAGTCGCGGGCTGCCCGCGCCGCATCGGCCGGCGCGGGCAGCCCTGGGGGAGCCCAGGTAACTAGCGGCCTGGTGCCTAGCCAGTGACCTGCTTGATGGCATCCATCGCGTCGTTGAATGCCTTGCCCGGACTGGTGTTCTTGGTTTCCACGTTGGTCAACGCGGTGGTGAACGCGGTCTGGATCTGGGTGTCGTAGGTACCGATCGGCGGGATCTTCATGGAATCGGAGATCGCGCCGAAGATGCTGCCCACCGGAGCGTTGCTGAAGTAGGTGCTGGTGGCGCCCTTCACCGAGGGATCGGCGGCCGCCTGGCTGTTGGACGGCCAGTGCCCGCCCTTGGTCCACATGGTGATTTCCTGGGTCTTGTTGGTCAGCCACTCGACGAACTGCTCGGCTGCCTGCTGGTGCTTGGACGCCTTGGGCACTGCCAGCCAGGAACCGCCCCAGTTGGTCGCGCCGCCGGGCAGCACCGGTGCCACGCTCCACTTGCCGGTGCCGGAATCGCCCAGCTGGCTCTGGATATAGCCCATCATCCAGGTGGGGCAGGCGATGGTGGCGAATGCCCCGTTGGCGAAGGCCTTGTTCCATGGCGGCTGGAACTGGGCCAGGCCTGCGGTGATCTTGGCCTGGGCCGCGTCGGTGGCGTACTTCCAGGCGTTCTTCACACCATCACTGTTGGCCACGTCCGGCTTGCCGTCGGCGCTGTTGTATGCCTCGTTGCCCTGATACACCGCGGTGGAGAAGATCGAGGCGGCGCTGTCGACGAAGTGGCTGCCGGCCGGCTTGGTCTTGGACGCCTCGTACTGCTTACCGAAGTCGATGTAGTCCTGCCAGTTGGACCACTTGCTGGCCAGCGCGGTGCCGTCGTAGGGCAGCCCGGCGGCCTTCAGCAGGTCCGGCCGGTAGCAGATCGCTTCGGGCCCGGCATCGGTACCGAGGCCCAGGGTCTTGCCATCGCTGGTGGAAGCCTGCTGCCACTTCCAGTCATAGAACGAGGACTTCAGCGAATTGCCTTCTGGCAACGCGGCAAAGTCGACGAACTGGCTGGCATGGTTTTGCACCACGTCGGAGACGAAGCCGATCTCGACGCCCTGGACGTCGTCCAGGCCGCTGCCGGAGGCCAGCCTGGTCTTCAGCCTGGTCCAGTAGTCCGAGGACTGCTCGACATCGTCCTCGGCGATGGTGATGTTCGGGTGCTGCTTCATGTACTCGTTGTAGAGGCCGGCTTCCTTGAAGCCGAAAGTGCCGAACAGCCCGACCGTCAGGGTGAGTTTGGCATTGGGATCGTTGGCGGTGCTGGCGGACTTGCTCGAAGAGCAGGCGACCAGGCCGGTGGCAGCCAGCGTGGCAGCTGCCACGGTGGCAAGAACGCGCACTCTCGCGCGGTACGAACTGGGCGGGCGGGACATCGGATCCTCCAGAAAGGGCAGTCCACGAACGGGGCCGGTGCCGGCCGGGTCGACTGAGCGGCCGGAAGTACTGATCACCATGAGAGCGCTCTCACGATTTCAGGAGAATGCGGGACCAAGTCGTGGGGTGTCAAGCGGTCAGACCAGATTGACGCCGAATTTGTTGTTGCCGAGGCGAAACCTAGCGGCAGCTTTACCGAAACCTGACAGTGAGCCGTCGTGAACCTGACAGCGAGCCGTCGCGCCGACTCGGTCAGGCGGTCTCGCGGCGGATCAGCTCGACCGGCAGCACGGTCTGCAGCGGTGCCGGCTCGCCGGCGATCCGTTGCAGCAGCCGATTGGCCATCGCGCGCCCCATCTCGGCGATCGGCTGGCGCACCGTGGTCAGCGCCGGGTGGGCCAGCTCGGCGTCGCCGATGTCGTCAAAGCCGACCACGGCGATGTCGTCGAAGACCCGGCGGCCGGCGGCCACGATCGCGCGCATCGCACCAATCGCGGTCAGGTCCGAGGCGGCGAAGACCGCGTCGATGCTCGGGTCGGCGGCCAGCAGCTCGGCCATCGCAGCCTGGCCGCTGGCAATGCTGAACCTGCCGTGCGCGACCGGCGGTGCGCTGAGCCCGGCGGCGGCCAGCGCCTGCTGGTAGCCGGCCAGCCGATCCTGGCCGGCGCACATGTCCTGCGGGCCGGTGATGGTGGCGATCCGGCGACGACCGCTACCGATCAGGTATTCAGTAGCCATCGCCGCGCCGCCGACGTTGTCCGAATCGACGAAATACAGCCGGTCCGCCTCGGTCAGCGGACGGCCGCTGAGCACAGTCGGCACTCGATTGGATTCCAGTTGCTGGGGCAGCTGGTCGCGGCCGTGCAAGGACAGCACCAGAGCGCCGTCGACGTGTCCGCCGGCCGCGTAGTGGATGAACCGGCGATGCTCGTCCTCGGTCGAGGCGACAGTGAATACCAGCTGCAGGCCGGCGGTCGCTATCACGGTCTGGGCGCCGCGCAGCATGCCGAGGAAGAATGGATCGGAGAACAGCCGGTCCTCGGTCTCGGCGACCAGGAACGCGATCGACTCGCTGCGCCCGGTAACTAGCGACCGGGCCGCCCGGTTAGGCGCGTAAGAGATCTCGGCGGCGGCGTCGAGGACTGCGTTACGGGCCTGCTCGCTGACGTTGCTGGCGCCACGCAGCACCCGGCTGGCGGTCGCCCGGGACACCCCGGCGCGCGCTGCGACCTCTTCGAGAGTGGGCGGATGTCTGACGCCCGTGCGGGAACCGCTCACCGCTGCAGTCTTGCATGTGACCGGTCGATAGGAGGGCAGGCCCGTTGGTGCTAGCCAGCAATCTGGGCCCGCCGGAAACAGACCGGAGCGTTACCCATAGAAAGCGTCGCTGGCTAAAGGTACGATCCTGTCACTCCAGATCACACAAAGGGTTAACGTTGAAATCCTCGCGGTTGCTCATCCTTGTCGCTTCAGTCGCGCTGGCCGGTAGCTGTGCCAGTGCGGCCCTGATGGCTGGTCCGGCCGGGGCTGCGCCAGCCGCCGTCCCCACCAGCCGGCTGCTGGCGACCCAGCTCGGTCAGGTTGGCGCCCGCGGCACAGTGGCCGCTGGCCTGGCCCATGCTTCGGGCGCTGCTAGCTCGGCCATCCCGCAGGTGGTCGCGCACCTCGACCCGAACCTGAACGCGGCCGCCGGCCTGCCTGTCCCGGGTGGCGTTGCGCGGTCGAACGTGCCGGTGCAGAAGGGCGAGGTCGCGGTCACCGTTACCGGTTCGGCTGCCGCAAAGGCCGCGGTTGCTGCCGGTGGCCGAGTGCTGGGCAGCGTGCACGGTGCGGTCACCATCGCGATCAAGCCGTCCCGGCTGGTGGCGCTGGCCGGCCAACCGGGCGTCAGCAAGGTCGTCGCGAGCGTCCGTCCGCTACCGCAATCGACCAGCGAGGGTGTGGCTGCCTCTGGCGCCCAGAACTGGAGCGACAACTCGATCGGCAACGGTGGCACCGGGGTCAAGATTGGCATCGTTGACGCCGGCTTCGGCAACCTCAGCACCCAGATCGCGACCGGCAATCTCGGCACGGCCGGCCAGGTGGTGTACCCGCCGGCCCAGAACCACTGCGTGGATGACAGCGCCACCGACCACGGCACCGCGGTCGCCGAGATCGTGCATCAGATGGCCCCGAACGCGACCCTGTACCTGTACTGCGTCGTCGACAACCTGACGTTCTCCGCTGCTGCCACCCAGATCGTCAATGCCGGTGACATCAAGCTCGTCAACAGCTCGCTCGGCTTCACCGCCGAGACCCGCGGCGACGGCACCGGCGGCACCAACACCACCGAGCAGGCGGTCCACGACGCCAAGGCCGCCGGCGTGCTGTGGATCCAGTCAGCCGGCAACAGTGCTGAGGATCACTGGTCGGGCAACCTGATTGACGCCGACGGTGACGGCCTCGTCGACCTGGTCGATCCGACCAACAACGCCGACGTCACCGCACTGGACCCGGGCACTACCGGCGACGTCGTGCTCAGCTGGGACCAGTGGCCGGCCTCGAGCCTGGGCATCACGCTGTACGTGCAGGAATATGACACCGCCGGCAACAAGATCGGCGCGCCGATCCCCGGCAACCACGTGGCAGGTGATGCCCCCACCGTCGGGGTCAACATCGCCAATCCGGACTCGGTGGTGCGGCTGTTCCAGGTCTACATAGCCGAGACCGTGAGCAACCCGACGATCCGCTACGACCTGTATTACGGCGGCGATGTCTACCCGTCCTACCTCAGTGGCCAGTACCCGGCCCAGGCGGCCGCCGGCAGCATCCTGCAGCCAGCCAGCTCACCGGATGCTTACGCCGTCGGCGCGGTGGACTGGCGCAGCAACAAGCTGGAGCCGTTCTCATCGCAGGGCCCGACCATCGACGGCCGGGTCAAGCCAGACCTGCTCGGCTATGACGGCACCACGAGCAACATCACCGACGTGCAGTCCAACGCCAGCTCGCACAGCCCGACCGATCCGACGCTGACCGGTTTCTACGGCACCTCTGCGGCAGCGCCGCACGTGGCTGGGGCAGCGGCGCTGGTACTGGCCGCGAACCCGACGATGACAGCAAGCGACCTGGTGACCTTCCTGCAGGCTCGGGCCTACCCGAAGGTCAGCCCGGCCACCAACCTGGCCGGCAACGGCCTGCTGCAACTGCTGGACCCGGCCGCCACCGGCAGTTGCCCGGCCAGCACCACGCTGCCGGCCAAGCTCACCATCGACCGGCCGGACGTCGCGTTCGCGCTGTCGGTGAGCACCACCTGCACCCACTACGTCGTGCTGGCCGGGCTGGTCAGTGGCAGCACGGTGCTGGACAACCTGTTCTGGCAGGACACCGCGTCTACCCGCAGCAGTCACTTCTATGCCCGTGATGACGTGGTTGGCAGGTACACGACCAAGCTCAATGGTGGCGTCGCCGACCAGGGCAAGGTCAGCTGGTCGGGCACCTCGGCGGTGACGATCAAGTACGCGACCTGGGACTACGTTGCCAGCACGCGAGCGGGTGCCGCGGTCTACATCAACGGCTTGCTGAAGAACTACAGCAATACCGCCGCTGGCCTGGTTCATCCGACGGGCCGGTTGATGTACCTGCAGCGCTACCTGAACGGGGGCTGGCAGACCATGCTGTCTCGGGCCGCCAACTCCGCCGGCAAGATGACCGTCGGCTTCATCCAGACCAAGGTCTACCAATACCGGCTGGTCACCGTTGAATCGGCAACCGCGTGGAGCGGCACCAGCGCCTCGACGTTCCGGTAGCAGCGCGAGCCCGGTGCGGTGGGGGTGGTCTCACCGCGCCGGTTCGTCTGGCAGAATGGCCGACTGAGTACCGGCCGACGCACGGACCCTCTCGCCGAGCGCCAGCCAGTCCCTTCAGGATCATCGCCGTGGTGTGTCCCCACCAGACGGTGCTCTGGTCCGTCCCTGCACATAGTGGAGTGAACAACACCCGTGGCAACCAAGATCAAGCTCACCCGCGTCGGCAAGATGCGCGAGCCGCACTACCGCGTCGTGATCGCTGACGCGCGCACCAAGCGCGACGGTCGATCGATCGAGACGATCGGCGAGTACCACCCCAAGAGCGACCCGTCGATCATCCGGATCGACGCAGAGCGGGCCGCGTACTGGCTCGGCGTCGGCGCCCAGCCGACCGAGGCCGTGACGGCCATCCTCAAGGTCACCGGCGACTGGCAGAAGTTCAAGGGCCTGCCGGAGCCGCCGCCGATGTTGGTCGCGCCGCCCAAGCCGGACAAGCGCGCGCTGTTCGACGCCGCCTTGAAGGATTCCGAAGGCGAGCCGACCGTCGACGCGACCACCCCGAAGAAGCGGGCGGCCAAGAAGACTGCGGCCGAGCCGGCTGAGGCCCCCGCGGCCGAGGCTAGCCCGGAGGCTCCCGCGGCCGACGCCGCGCCGACCACCGGCGCGGACAGCTAAGTGCTCGAGGAAGCTCTCGAACACCTGGTCCGTGGCATCGTAGATCATCCGGACGATGTGGTGGTCGACCTGGTCGACAACCGGCGCGGTCGCCGGCTCGAGGTTCGGGTCCACCCGGATGACCTCGGCCGGGTAATCGGTCGCAACGGGCGCACCGCGAAGGCTTTGCGCCAGGTGGTGAACGGCGTCGGCGGCAAGGGCATTCGGGTCGACGTCGTCGACACCGATGAGGGCCGCTGAGCTCCGCAGCCAGCTCAGAAGCGATCGCGAATGGCTCGATGACTGCGTCCCGACCGGCCGCCGGCGACAGCAACGTATCCGTTGATCTCGTCGCCGTCGGCCGGATCGGCAAGGCGCACGGCGTGCGTGGCGACGCCTTCGTCGAACCATGGACCGACACCCCCGAGGAACGCTTCGTGCCGGGTACGGTGCTCAGCACCGAGCCGGCCGAGCGTGGCCCGCTGACGGTGGCCGGTAGCCGTGACCATTCCGGCAAGCTGGTCGTGCATTTCGAAGGCATTGACGACCGCAACGCGATCGAGGCGATCCGAGGCACCGTGCTGGTCATGCCGGCCTCGGCGCGTCCGCCGATCGCCGATCCGGATGAGTTCTACGACACCGACCTGATCGGGCTCGCGGTGCGCACGGTGGACGGTCGCGAGCTGGGCCCGGTGACCGAGGTACTGCACTCACCGGCCGGCAGCCTGCTGGCCATCGACCTGGCCGGCCGTGAGGTGCTGGTGCCGTTTCGTCGAGAGTTCGTACCGACCGTGGACCTGATCGGCCGGACGGCTGAAATCGACCCGCCGGACGGGCTGCTCGACCTGTGAACGGTGCGGATCTGACGGTCGACGTCATCACCATCTTTCCGGACTACCTGACTCCGCTGCGACAATCCCTGCTCGGCAAGGCAATCGAGCGTGGCCAGGTCCGGCTCGACGTGCACGACCTGCGGGACTGGACCACCGACGTCCACCGAACCGTGGATGACTCCCCATACGGCGGCGGCCCCGGCATGGTGATGCTCGCCGAACCGTGGGCTCGGGCCCTGGACGCGATCGCGCCGCCGGTCGGTGGGGCACAGCCGCGGCTGATCATCCCGACCCCGACCGGGCGGCCGTTGAAGCAGTCGGTCGCTGCCGAACTGGCCGAGCAGCCGTGGCTGGTGTTCGCCTGCGGGCGGTACGAGGGGATCGACGCCCGGGTTGCCGACTATGCCGCAGACCGGATGGTGGTCGATGAGATCAGCCTGGGCGACTACGTGCTGTGCGGGGGTGAGGTAGCGGTGCTGGTGATGATGGAAGCGATCGCTCGGCTGATTCCGGGCGTGCTGGGCAACGAGCAGTCCGCTGCCCAGGACTCCTTCACCGACGCCGTCGAAGGCCTGCTTGAGGCGCCGGCCTACACCAAGCCGGCCCTCTGGCGCGGCCGCGAGGTGCCGCCGGTGCTGCTGTCGGGCCATCACGCCCGGATCGAACAGTGGCGTCGCGAGCAGTCGCATGGCCGGAGCCGGGCCCGCCGGCCGGACCTGTTCGAGCCCGGATCAGCCGGCTAACTCGGCCACCGAACCCGCTGTGATCCGGCCGGCTGGCGCCCCGGTTTCTCGTTCGGCGGCCTGATATGGCACCATCGTGAGGTTGCCTCGCGACCGCCACGCACGGCTGGATGCGGCATCATCACGGCAAATCTTGATCGCTAGGACGTCCGGCGCCGCCGCGCGCCCGGGCACCAGAAACGAAGGAAGCGAAGCCACCATGGACACCTTGCACACGCTGGACGCCGAATCGCTGCGCAGCGACGTGCCGGACTTCCGGCCAGGTGACACCCTCAAGGTGCACGTGCGAGTCATCGAAGGCACCCGCTCCCGGGTTCAGATCTTCCAGGGAGTGACCATCCGTCGCCAGGGTGGTGGCCTGCGCGAGACCTTCACCGTCCGCAAGGTCAGCTTCGGGGTCGGGGTCGAGCGGACCTTCCCGGTGCACACTCCGGTGATCGAAAAGATCGAGGTAGTGACCCGCGGTGACGTGCGACGCGCCAAGTTGTACTACCTTCGGGATCTTCGGGGCAAAGCTGCCAAGATCAAGGAGAAGCGCGACGCGGTCACCCGCTGAGGTCGCTGCACACTCCCTACCTGACGCGAGGTGTCGAACGCGACCATGGGCGACGACGCCGACAACCGGCTCAACCAGCGGCCGGACCAGCCAGCCGAAGCAACGCCTGCGCACTCGCCGGCTCCGCACCAGTCCACCGATCCGGCGGCCAGCGCCGGGGCTGAGGCTGCCGGAACTGAGGCTGCCGGGGCTGAGGCTGCCGGGACTGAGCCAAGTTTCGAACCAGCGGCGAGCGCTGAGCAAGATCAGCCTTCGGCCGCCGAGCTCATCCAGCGCGAGCAGGCCCGGGCGGCTGAGGGCGGCGTGACCGGCGAACCACCACCGGCCGCGCCAGCGAACCGGCGCTGGTGGCAGCGCCCGACCCAGGCCAAATCACCGCGGCGCAAGGCGTCCCGGTTCGAGTTGCCGATCCTCATCGTGGTCGCCATCGCGATCGCGATCGTGCTGAAGACTTTTGTGGTGCAGCCGTTCTACATCCCGTCCCAGTCGATGGAAAAGACCCTGCACGGCTGCCCGACTTGCTCCGGCGACCGGATCCTGGTGTTCAAGCCGGTCTTCAAGGTGCGCGACCCGCATCCTGGCGATGTGGTGGTGTTCAAGGCACCCACCGACTGGGACGGCGCCGGCGTGACCCTGTCCAGCAACCCGATCGCGCACGCGGTGCAGTGGTTCGGCCAACTCGTCGGGGTAGTTCCGCCGAGTGAGAAGGATCTGGTCAAGCGAGTGATCGCGATCGGCGGCCAGACCGTGCGGTGCTGCGACGACAACGGAAACCTCCAGGTGTCTGACCACGGCATCAACGGGCCGTGGCGCAGCCTGAACGAGCCGTACATCTTCGAGAACAGTTCCTGGACCAAGCCGGCCACGCCCGGCGTGCGGGGCCCGGACGACACCCGCACC